>JBKJKS010000003.1:0-7339 GCA_046597295.1 Saprospiraceae bacterium | reverse complement strand
CTTATCCACCAATCATTGTCAGTACGCTAAAATCTGCCCGGATCGAAACAACGTTTTTTGTCCTTGTCCAAGCATTTTTACTCCCGCATCTTTGCCCTATAAATTTCAAACACGAACAAATCTACAGCCTAACCCCTTAAAAAAATAATCAAAAATTTCGGGACGCCTTTGGAACAACAAAAAGCAGCACTTTTTGGGGATTAGGCCCTTATTGTCAAAAACATACACACCTAAAAAATCAGCATATGGCCTGTTTTTCCTCAATCTGACCAGATTGAAGCAGAGTGCTTTGTCCTTTACACTGGGTAGCCGTTGCCCCACCTTTGTCGCAGAAATTTAGTTTAACCAAAACTGATCTGCGCCATGCCAACGATTACTTTCCTTCTCGCTTTGCTCTTTGCTTCTTTCGCCCCAGCCGCAAACAATCACCACAACAAACGTGATCAATCCGGTAAAGTCACCACAAAAGGCAAGCCTAATAATGGTGATTATATTGTTGCAAATGATCTTCTACCATAGAAAAATTTGATAAGTGGCATAATGTTTTTAATCCGCTGGCTCGCCGGCATTTTTGGAGGGTTCCCGCCTTTTGTATATGCGCAACCCCATTAAACCGCCTGTAAAAAATACACAGTACCTCAATTGGTTTTCCCAGTCTCCCTGAAAACCCCCGATCCACCGACGCCGGCCCATCTGCGGCCGGCCGGGCCATTCGGGAAAACGATCTTTTTAAATTATTAATTATCAATGCTTTAGAGAGCTATTTTACCGATTCGTCCCTTTCATTAAGTGTAGTAGTATTTGGCTATCCTGCGTCGTAATACTCAGGTAATCCCGTTTAGAAAAACCGGGGCGTTGACCAGCGTCCCGGTTTTCTTTTTTTCTGGCGCAAGCGCGTACTTTTGCCCCTTCGTATAAAAACAGCGCCAAGCAGCATGGAGATTTCCACCCGTTATACCCCCACCGATGTCGAAGCCCGGTGGTACGCCCACTGGGAGGGCCGGCAGTACTTCCGGTCGGTGCCCGATGCACGTGAGCCGTTTACCATCGTCATTCCGCCACCCAACGTGACCGGCCGCCTGCACATGGGCCATATGCTCAACAACACCATTCAGGATATACTTATCCGCAAGGCCCGTCTGGACGGCAAGAATGCCTGCTGGGTACCCGGCACCGACCACGCCAGCATCGCCACCGAGGCCAAAGTGGTCCGCTGGCTGCGCGATGACCACCAGCTGCGCAAGGCCGACCTCACCCGCGACGAGTTCATCGGCTACGCCCACCAGTGGAAGGACAAATATGGGGGCATCATTCTCCAGCAGCTGCGTAAACTTGGCGCCTCCTGCGACTGGGAGCGTACCGCTTTCACCATGGACCCCGGCTACTATGCCGATGTGATCCGGGTGTTTGTAGAGCTGCATCGCCGCAACAAGCTCTACCGGGGACAACGCATGGTGAATTGGGACCCGGAAGCCAGAACCGTGCTCAGTAATGAAGAGGTGCTACACAGCGAAGAAGCCGCCCAGCTTTATCATATCCGCTACGAAGTAGTAGAGAACGATATGTCCTCCACCCAAGTACTCCCCCCCTTTACGGGGGGGCAGGGGGGGGCTCCCCCTACGGGCAGGCAGACACAAGCCATCATCATCGCTACCCAGCGTCCCGAAACCATCTTCGCCGACGTCGCCATTTGCGTCCATCCCAGGGATGCGCGCTACACCCACCTGGTGGGCAAAAACGTGCTTATTCCCTTGATTAACCGGCCTATACCGGTCATCGCCGATGAGTACGTGGATATGGAGTTCGGGACCGGCGCCCTCAAAATCACCCCGGCCCACGACCCGAACGACTACGAGATCGGCCAGCGCTATGGTCTGGAAGTCATCGACATCATCACCGACGATGGCAAGATCGGGCCGGCCTGCAGCTACCAGCCGCTGGTGGGCCTCGACCGTTTCGAAGCGCGTAAAGCAATGCAGCCGGCCCTCGAAGCGGTAGGCGCTTTGGTCAGACTGGAAGACTACCGCACCAACATCGGCCGGTCGGAACGGACCGGGGTGGTGGTGGAACCCAAGCTGTCGCTGCAATGGTTCGTGAAAATGACCGATCTGCGCGAACCCGCTGTACGCGCCGTGGAAGATAAGTCCGTTCGTTTTTATCCGGACAACATCCGCAACCAGTACCGGACCTGGATGGATGGCCTGCGCGACTGGTGCATCAGCCGCCAGCTCTGGTGGGGTCACCGCATCCCGGCCTGGTACCTGAAAAGCGAAGCCCTGAACCAGGAGAGCCATGTTTTTGTGGCGGCCAGCGAGGTAGAGGCGCTGGAAATGGCCAAAGAAGCGACCGGTAACCAGCAACTGACCCTCGATGACCTCCGGCAGGACGAAGACGTACTGGACACCTGGGCCTCCTCCTGGCTGTGGCCGATCAGCGTATTCGACGGTTTTAATAAGCCGGACGGCGAGATCAAATACTATTACCCGACCAATGTGCTGGTGACCGCTCCGGAAATTCTTTTTTTCTGGGTAGCCCGCATGATCATGGCCGGCTTCGAGTTCAAAGGCGAAAAACCGTTCAGCCACGTGTATTTCACCGGCATCGTGCGCGACAAACTGCGCCGCAAAATGTCGAAATCACTGGGGAATTCGCCCGACCCCCTGGAATACATTGCCGAGCATGGGGCGGACGCCGTACGCTACGGCATGCTGTCCAGCGCCTCGGCGGGCAACGACATCCTGTTCGACGATAAAATGGTCGAAAACGGGCGCAACTTCTGCAACAAACTCTGGAATGCCCTGCGCCTGGTGAAAGGCTGGTCAGTGGCGGAGACAGCGGAAAATGAAGACGTTGCGCGGAAAAATGCCCTGGCCGTCCGCTGGATGCGAGAGAAATCGACACAGGTGCTGACCGACCTGGCGAGCCACTTCGAGACGTTTCGCCTGAGCGAAGCCTTGCTGACCGTGTACGCCTTTATCTGGGATGATTTCTGTTCTTGGTACCTGGAAATGATCAAACCCGGCTACGAACAGCCGATCGACCGGGCTACCCACGAGGCGACACTCGATATTTTTTCCGACCTGATGATCGTGCTGCACCCTTTTATGCCCTTCATTACCGAAGAAATCTGGCACCAGCTGCGGGAGCGGACAGCAGGCCAGGATTGCATGGTGCAGGCATATCCTGCTTCCGGCTCGGCCGACCTGGCCTTGATCCAGCAGGTGGAAACGGTGAAGGACGTGATCGGCAAGATGCGCGAGCTGCGCCAGCAGAACCAGATCAAACCCCGCGAAGCCTTACCGATGCTGGTGCAGGAAGGCACTTCGGCCCAGGCGCTGTTTGCGCAACCGGGTCTGCGCGAAATGGTGATCAAACTGGCCGGCCTCTCCGATCTGACCCTGACCGCTGACGAGGTCGCCAATGCCAAAAGCTTTGTATCGGGCACCGAAAAATACTACGTGGTGTTGAACCAGACCATCGACGTGGCGGCCGAACGGGATAAACTGAGCAAGGAACTGGGGCACCAGCAAAGCTTTGTGAAATCCATCGAAGCGAAGCTCTCCAACGACCGGTTCGTGCAAGGGGCGCCTGCGCAAGTAATTGATAATGAGCGCAAAAAGCTGGCCGACGGGCAGGCGCGGATCGCCATGCTGGAAGAGATGCTCCATAAATTAACGTAACGCCAACTTTTAGCTGGCGGGTCATCATTGACGAGATTCGCCTAATGCTGTAGGCGCCACCATTCCTGCCGATGCATTACATATTCTGTCTGGCGGTGCTACTACCGGCTGTATTTGGGTACAAACCCCCGGAAGCAGGTTTGTTTTTCCGTTTCAAAAACCACGATTTTTCCCTCCGGTCGCCCCTGCGCAGCAGTGCCAGCCGCTATTACCCCCGTGGCCGGCTGAACGACGCGCGGCTGGATACGCTCAGCAACTGGTTCGATCCGCGGCGGCACTATGTCGAGATGATCCGTCAGGATGATCCGGTGCAGCCCGGACTCGGTCTGGCGCTCGGCTTCGAGTTTGATGAATCCAACGGAGAATATCCCTACACGCCGCAACAGGCCATACTGGAACTAAAAGATTTCGGCTGGGGTGGGGTAGCCTTCGGTCCGCGCGATACGCTGAACTACACCGGCGTCTCCAATGCGGTAAGCGATGATCTCACCGTGGAAATCGACAGTTTCCAACGCGATACCATCTATGGGCGTTTTTCAGGCCTGCTGCTGAGCGGCGGCGGCCAGATGGCTACCCTCGAAAATGGACGGTTTGTCGTGCGGCTCTATCGTTTGCCCTAAGATCTGTGCAGCTGATCAATTAATTACTACCACGACGACACGACGGTACACGACGATTATTTTTTTGCGTCGTGTTCCGTCGTGCCGTCGTGGTGGTAGTCTCGCTGAACGAGGCAGATCAGCTCTCCTTCGGAATGATCTCCGTGGTCTCCCCAAAATACTGTACAAAACGCGCCATCTGCTCCGCCAGCTCCTTGTTTTGCGTCGCCCGCAGGTAGGAATCCGTCAGCGAGCGCAGGGTCTGGTACACGAAGCGGTCCATTTCCAGCACCTGCATTTCCTTGGTCCACAGGTCGATGCGCAGCGTCTCGCGGTGCTCCTTGTCGTACAGCGCCACCGCCATAGCCTTGCACTCTTCCAACTGGCCGTCGTTGCGGTCGCTGGCGCCCCATTCGATTTTGACCGGCACATTCTGGCCGTTCAGTCCCACCCGGATGGTGATATCACTGGTTTTAACGATTTCGTTCGTTTCCATCTTTAAAGTTTGTAACACCGACTTCAGTCGGTAAGATCGGATAATGCCGCCTGCCCGGCTGGGCCAAATAAAAAGCCGGCCGTAACAAAATTTGTTTTAAAAAAGCGGCACAAAAATACGCAAAACGCCGACTTTTGGCTGACTTCCATGCAATCCCGGTTCTATGCCTGTTTTACACTTCGGCGTTGATTTTGACGGCCCGGTTTACACCGAAAAAAAGGCGGTACGTGCCGGCGAATTATACGTCGGACCCGTCCGGCTCCTGCAATGGCTGGAAGGCCAGTTAGGGCTGGGCGGCTACCCGCAAAATACCGACTACCTGCGCATCGAACTCTACCGCCAGGCGCTGGGGCAGCATCTCGATACGACGCATGCCGCTCCTTTTTTCGCCCGCTCCTTCGATGCCGACCGCTTTGCCGCCGCTGCGGTCCTGCTCGGCTGGCGGGACGAACTGTTGCTGGCCGGCTGGAACTTTGCAGACACTGCTGCTGCACCGCCGCGCCTGCAGACCCTGGCCGCAGTCGAAGCCCTGTTTTTCAAAAAAATAGCCGATCCAGGCAACGGCCCGCTGGCCATGGGCGTGGCGGACCGTTTCGCCCAGGTGCTGGCAATTTTGGAAAACCGCACCTTGTCCGACCTTGAACTGCGGCTGTACGAGCCGGCAGCATTGCAAAGGCTGGAAATTCAACGCTTTGTGCAGGTTTGTCTGCAGAAAGGCGTGCCGGTTGAGGAGATGAGTATTGCCTGTGCTGCGGCACCAGCTACCAATCTGGGCCAATTCCAACGCCGGATGCTCTTGTCGGCAGATGGACCGGAAGCCGGTAAAATAGTTGCTTCGGACGATGCTTCCCTGCTGGTGCTGCGCACCCGCCGCGACAGCGATGCCGCCGTGTACCTGGCCCAGATCCTGCGCCACAACCCCCAGCTGCGCCCCGTTTTCCTGGTGCCGGACATGAGCCTGACCCTGGAAGAAAACCTGGCGCTCGAAGGCTTTCCGGCCATGGGCATCCTGTCCGCCTCCCTGGCGCGGCCCTCCCTGCAGGTGTTGAAGCTGGCGCCCGCTTTTCTATGGGAACCGGTGGACGTGTACAAGATCATGGAGTTCGTCACGCTGCCCGTCAAACCCCTCGATCCCGACCTGGCCCTGGTCATTGCGCGGGTGCTGGCCCAGCAGCCGGGGCTCTTCAGCGATACCTGGTTTGCCGCCGTATTTGGGTATTTGGAGCAGGGCGAAGTGGCCGATCAGGTGCGTACCCAATATGAATTTTGGTTCGACCGCCGCCGCTACCGCTCGGATGCCACCGCGCCCAAGCGCGATGCGATCAATATTTACAACTATTTGTTCCAATGGGCACGCCAGGCCTTCGAGGACGGGGACAGCAAAAATACCTCCCTGCTGGTGCTGGCCGAACAGGCCCGCCGCATCCGCGATCTGCTGGAAGCGCTGCCCGAGCCGCGCTTGTCGTTTCTTGACCTGGAACGCATCGTCCGCACCATTTACGAGCCGTCGCCCATGCAGATCGTGGCGGCCGAGACCGGCGGCTTCTCCTTCGTACACCGCCCCGGCGCATTGGCCGCCTGCGCCGATACGGTAGTCTGGTGGAACTGCTTATTTGAAAACGGCGCACCGCCGCCCGAAAAATGGCAGTCTGCCGAGCGGCAGTGGCTGGAACGGCAGGCGGTAAACCTGACCTCGCCGGTGCAGGAAAGTCAACTCACGCTGTACCGCCAGCGACGGCTGCTCCAGCAAACCGCCCGCCAACTTCTGCTGGTGGTTCCCGAACAGACGAACGGCGTGGAGGCGGTCCCCAATCTACTGCTGGGAGATATCGAAGCCGCCTTCGATGATTGCAAATGCTTCAGTTATTGCCTGGACCAGCCGGAGGACCGCGACCGCCTGGCCGCCGTACTGCGCCAGCCGGCCGGCGATTTGCTGCCGGTGCAGCCGGCCGGACGTCCCCGCCCGAACCTGAATTTTGCCCGTGCCGACCTGCTGCTGGCCAGCGACTACGAGACGCCGACTAACCTGGAGAACCTGTTCTACTACCCGCACAGCTGGTTTTTCCGGCAAAAACTCCGGTTATATCCGCTGAACCTGCTGAGTATTACCGCCGATACCCGTCTGCTGGGTAATCTGGCCCACCGTTTTTTTGAAAAACTACTGCAACAGGATTTTGTCGGGATGGACAAAAGTGCGCTGGGCGCCTGGGTAGACGCGGAAGCTACGACCCTGCTCGAAAAAGAAGGCGCCACGCTCCTGCTCTATGGCCGGGAACCGGAACGCCTCGCATTTCTGAACCAGGTGAAGAATGCCGCCTGGAGTCTGGTCACCCTGCTGCGCAGCAATGACTGGTCGGTGGTGCATACCGAACATACCCTCGAAGGATATTTCGGCAACATTCCCCTGCGCGGCAAGGCGGACCTCGTACTGCGGCGCGGCGACGAGCTGGTCATTGTGGTCCTGAAATGGAGCGGCGTGACGCTGCGTAAAGAATTGATCAAGAACGGAGAGGACCTGCAGCTGGTGCTGTACGCCCACCTGCTGCCACCGCCGGAACAATGGC
>JBKJKS010000618.1:0-4644 GCA_046597295.1 Saprospiraceae bacterium | reverse complement strand
TTCGCCGTGTTGTCGTACGTTGCGTACGCATGCAGCATGGATTGGGCGGGGATCTTTTGCACCTTTTGAAAATAATAGGAACCCTGCCAGTGAAAATCCCAGGCGGGTATGCTGACCAACCGGATCGTGTCGTTCTGCGGGGTGATCGCGAAAGCAATGATGCTCCTCCCGATCAGGTGCATGTGCGGCGCCACCGCCAGGGTGGAAGCGGCATAAGGAATTTTGAACTTGGCATGGTAGGTCTTGACGGCATTTGCCGGTATGTTGAGCGGGCCGTTTTCCAGGGAGATGGGCGTGTGGTTGAGGATTGGCGCCAGCGTGATCTCCCGAATGCCCTGGTTGGTCGGGGTAAAAAAGAAATTGAGGGTGGTCTGGTCGGTCAGCCCGGTCACGCCTTTCGGATAGTGCATCTGCACGATCAGGTCAGCGCCCGCTTTCAGCCGAACGCCCATGTTCGGTGGCGTTAAAGTGGTGGTGCTGCCCGGCACCCAAGAGCCAATCAAATTGGCGCCCTGTACGCCCGGCCCCCCAAAGCTGACGTAACCGGCCTCGGGCGTAGCATCGTCCAGCGCCTGCGCCGCTCCGGTCACATCTTGGTAAATGAGGATGTGGTGCACGGCCTGGTGGTTACCCGGGATAGCCTCCAGGCCGCGCAGAAAAGCGTTCTGGGTCAGCCCGCTGGGGACGACGAAGCAGCGATATTCATCCTCGGTCGCCGTTACCGTATATAATGGTGTCAGCAGCACGTGATCGGGCACGCCGATGTTCGAACCTTCCGTAAAGACCGGTAGTGGTGGCGCCTGGCTCAGGTCGCCCATAGCCGTGCCGGATTGCACCCAAGTCTGAATCGTCTGGATTTCGCTGTCGGTCAGGCGGTTTTCATGGGCATAGCGCCGGTAGTTGGGGTCCGCTTTCCAGGGCGGCATCCGCTTGCTCTGGGTGGCGTCCTGAATAGATTCGCTGTAGGATAAGGCATTGTCGTAGCCGATGAGCGAGAAACCGCCCAAACCGCCGTCGCGGTGACATTTCACACAGTGATCGTACAGGATGGGGGCTACGTCGGAAGCCCAGTTGATGCTTTGGGCCGTGGCCGGGCAGGGCAGGCCGGCGGCGAACAGGAAGAAGGGCAGGTATTTATACAGCATAGTGAGGGTTGGATTTTTTATGAATGGTGAAAGGTACCGCAGGTATTAGATGGAGCAAGCAGAAATAAGTAAAAACCTGGTCGCCTGATTTCTTTTCGGGACTTTCCTTGTTTCCATAAAGCGCGCTGACGGTAGCGCATTTTTTTCCATATATACAATATCGAACTTCATGGAACTCACCATCCAAACGCCAGCCCTTCTTTTCCCTGCCTTGTCCCTGCTGCTGCTGGCCTACACCAATAAGTTTCTGGCCATTGCCAGCCTAATCCGCCGGCTCATCGGTGAGTACAAAGCGAACGAACCCGGCACCACGATCAGCCAGATCCGGAGTCTGCGCCGCCGGCTGCTGCTCATCCGCTGGATGCAGACTTTTGGCGTGGGCAGTATCCTGTTTTGCGTGGTGACCATGTTCCTGGTGTACGAGGGCCATCAGCTGGCCGCCCGGGTGTTGTTCGCACTCAGTCTGGTCCTGATGATCGCTTCGCTGGTCATCAGCATCATCGAGATCTTTCTGTCGGCGGGCGCGCTGCAGGTCCTGTTGAAGGATCTGGAAGAAAAAGAGGACTGGTAGCCGGCTTTCCGTTTCCAACCCGTTAAATTTGCCCCATGGATACAAGAAACACGAATCTGGAACTCCGGCAGGAACTGGCCAACAGCCTGTCGCATGGCCTGGGCCTCCTGTTCGGAATCGTCAGCATTCCCATCCTGATCGCTTCCGCCACCAAAAGCGGCAGTTCCGCTGCCATCATCGGCGCCAGCGTGTACGGTTTTAGTTTTCTGATGGTCTACACCTTCTCTATGCTCTACCATGGTTTCCAGCAGCCCATGGTCAAGCGCGCGATGATGATCATGGATCACATCAGCATCTATTTCCTGATTGCCGGAAGTTATACGCCCTTCATCCTATTGTTTCTGTACAATACCACCGGCCTGACCATGCTGGCCATTCTCTGGAGCCTTACGCTGCTGGGTATTGTTTTCAAGCTCCTATGCGGCGACCGCTATAACTATCTGTCCACCGCCATTTACGTCCTCATGGGCTGGATGCTGGTGGCCGTGGCCCGCAGTTTTTTTGCCGGCATTCCCGCGCCGGTGGCCACGCTGATCGTCATTGGCGGCGGCTTATACTCTATAGGCGTTCTCTTTTACCTGTGGGGGAAATTCACCTACCACCACGTGGTCTGGCATCTTTTCGTGCTAGCGGGCAGCATCTGCCACTATGCGGCCGTGTTCCTGGCCGTTTCCTGAAAGAGTGACCTACTCAAAAAGAATTCTAAGGTACTGACAATCAACAGGGTATGCCAGGATCAGGTCCCCCTCCCTTTCGGGGGAGGGGCTAGGGCTGGGGTTTTTTCACCCACTATTACAAAAACTCGTCAATCCTGCTTACTTTTGCACACGATATCAGACCTAACCGTCACGAGAGGGAGCCAATGGTTCCCTCTTTTGTTTGCATAGGGGTTTTTCGAAAGGCTGGCCCACCAGGTTGCCTTTTGCTTATTGGCCGATTGCCTTTTATAAAAATGGAAGTAAACGAACGCATTGCCCAACTGCTGGAAGAAAAATACGCTGCCGATGAAGCCTTCGCCGATTGCTTCACCGTGGAGATTGAGCTTAAGGCCGGCCAGAAGTTATATGTCTTTGCGGACAGCGACTCGGGCATGACCTTCGAAAAATGCCAGAAACTCAGCCGCTACCTCGAAGAACACCTCGATACCAATGGCTGGCTCGGCGAGCAATATCTGTTGGAAGTGAGCAGCCCCGGCGTGACGCGTCCGCTGCAATTTGCCCGCCAGTACCCGCGCAACATCGGGCGCACACTGGAGGTGACTTTAAAAGACAAAACCGCGCTGACGGGCTTGTTGACCGCTGCGGACGAGCAGCAGATCGTGTTGAGCCGGGAAGTAGTGGAAATGGATGGCAAGAAAAAAAAGAAAGTACAGGTCGAAACGCCCGTGCTGTTGGAAAACATTGACAAGGCGATGGTAAAACTGGCTTTTTGAAAAATCCTGGCAAACAACAACTCAAAACAAATCAATCGTATATAAATGGTCAATTTAGTAGATGTCTTCGCCGATTTTAAAACCGGCAAGAACATAGATCGCCCCACCATGGTGCGCGTGCTGGAAGACGTATTCCGCACCCTCATCAAGAAGAAATACGGCACCGACGACAATTTCGACGTCATTGTCAATACCGCCAAAGGCGACCTGGAGATCTGGCGGGTGCGCGAAGTCGTTTCCGACGGTGAGGTCACCAGCGAACTGGCGCAGGTCAGCGTCAGTGAGGCGCACGTGATCGATCAAAGCCTGTCGATGGGCGACGAGTGCTACGAACAACTCTCCATCGACGATTTCGGCCGGCGCGCCATCATGGCCGCCCGCCAGACCCTCGTTTCGCGGATCATGGAGCTGGAAAAAGACGAGATTTTCCGCAAATACAGCGAGCGGGTCGGTGAGGTGGTACTCTGCGAGGTCAACCAGATCATGAAAAAAGAGATCCTGGTGCTCGACGACGCCACTGGCAACGAACTGGTGCTGCCGCGCCTGGAGATGATCAAAGGCGACTACTACCGCAAGGGCGACGTGCTGAAAGGCATCATCCGCAAGGTGGAAATGCGCAACAACGTGCCTTACATCATGCTCAGCCGCACTGATTCCGAATTCCTGGAAAAACTGCTGGCGGCCGAGGTACCGGAAATCGAGGATGGCGTCATCGAGGTAAAAAACATCGTGCGCCTGCCCGGCGAACGGGCCAAGGTCGCCGTGGAAAGCCACGACGAGCGCATCGATCCGGTGGGCGCCTGCGTCGGCATGAAGGGCAGCCGGATCCACGGCATCGTCCGCGAACTGCGCAACGAAAACATCGACATCATCAACTACACCACCAACGTGTCGCTGTACATCCAGCGCAGCCTGACGCCGGCGAAGATCAGCAACATCGAACTCGACCACGAGCGCAAGCGCGCGGCGGTCTACCTCGATGCCGACCAGGTGAGCCTCGCCATCGGCAAGGGCGGCAGCAACATCAAACTGGCCACCAAACTGACCGGCTACGAAATAGACGTGTACCGCAACCAGGCCGAATACGAAATCGACGACGTGGACCTGGAGGAATTCTCCGACGTGATCGAGCCTTGGGTGATCGAGGCCTTCAAGAACATCGGCTGCGATACCGCCCGTCAGGTGCTCGAACTGAATGCGGATGAACTCATCCGCCGGACCGACCTGGAAGAGGAAACCGTGCTGAATGTGCTGCGCATATTGGCCGACGAATTCGCGGAAGACAAAGGCGAAGAAAAGTAAGCATTCGGATTATATTGACAGATGGTGGGGGCAACCGCAGGTTTTCCCCACCATTTTTTATTGTATCTTTGCGGAGCTTTAAGCAAATAGCGTTTTTTGCTGCTTTTTGGCAGTAGAATCGCCTGGCATAAACCCCGGATTTTTTTAAATTTAAATTGACTTGGCCTTCTAAACGGTAGTATGTAGCGGCAATT
>JBKJKS010000189.1:0-5684 GCA_046597295.1 Saprospiraceae bacterium | reverse complement strand
GTGATGGCCGCGAGGTGTTTCAGACTAGACAGTTGGCCGCATTTGCCGATGGCCTCCAGCACCACCGCATTAAAACGCTGGTGTTGCGATAGCGAATCGCGGGCATCGAAGGCCGCCAGCAGGGGCTTTTCACAGGCAGCCGTACCGATCTGACCCAAAGAGAAAGCGGCGGCGATACGCACTTCCTCCACGGCATCGCGCAGACAGGGCGTCAGGGCGTCGATAGCGCCGGAGTCGCGCGAAGACGCAAACGACAGGGCAGCCAGGTAGCGCAGTGTAGCATCCTGATCGGTCAGGTAGGGGCGCAGTGAATCCGTCTGGCGCCGGTCGCGCAGGTCGTAGAGGCGCTGCAGGCGGGGATTGCGCGGGTCGAGGTCCACCACCCCTTTCTTGGGCGTTCGCTGATCGGCTTCGGGCGGCATACAGGCCAGGGGCAGCAGCAGGACGATAAACAATAGGAAACGAGGGGTATGGCACATGTTTCTCAAAAAAATATTTTGGCAAAAGTAGCAAAACCTGCGGCAAAAGCCGGCGGAACGCCGGTGTCCGGTAGACACTTCCCGGTAAAAAGGGGGACTGCGGGGGCGGGTGGAGGGGCTTGATTCGCCCAAAACGCGCTACTTTAGCCCCCACTAATTGCTGACCAATACCTCCTGTCCTCATGTTCCAGCGACAAACCCGAGAGTCCTTTCCAATCACCAATATCCTCGTGCTGGCCATCGTCGTCGTGGCCTTCCTGGTCTATATTCTTAAAAGCGTACCGCGTACCACGCCCGCCCCGGCGCCATCGGACGTTTCCGCACCGGCCGGCGATAGCGGCTACATAGAGGTACGGATCGACAGCTTTACCCAATGAAGGGCTTGGGCCCGGCCGAATGGTTTGTAGGCGCGGCGCTGCTGTTCGGCAGCTTATTCGCGGTACTGATACCGCCTTTTCAGTCGCCGGATGAGCCCAACCATTTGCTGCGGGCTTACCAGGTGAGCGAGGGGCGGATGTTCCCGGTGCAAATGGATCAGCGGCTGGGCGGTTATTTGCCGGCGAGCCTGCAAGCCGTGGCTGATTCCTTTGGTTTCCTGAAAAACGATTACCAGGCCCGACTACCCGCCGGTTTGCTCCGCCGCGCCGGCCAAATACCACTCCGGCCCGGGCGCCGCGTCTTTCTTGATTTTGCCAATACGGCCGTCTATGCGCCGACGGCTTATTTGCCGCAGGCAATGGCCATCGTGCTGCTGCGTCCATTCGGCGCCGGACCGCTGTGGCTGCTGTACGCCGCCCGGCTGGCCAATCTCTGCGTCTGGACGTTGCTGATCTGGGCCGCTTTGCGGACCCTGCCAGCCCTGCACCGTCCGGTGGCCAGCCTCGCCCTGTTGCCGGCTTCGCTGGTGATGGCCGCCTCCGCCAATGCCGACGTACTGACCAATGGCCTGTGCTGCTGGCTGTTTGCCGCTTTTTGCCAACCGGTGGTTCGCAGCCAACTGTGGCAGTTCCTGGCCTTTGCCGCCGTGTGCGCCGCCAAACTGGTCACTTTACCCCTTGGGCTATTGTACGCACTGCACCGGAAAAGCCGGCGTGTTTTTGCTACGCTGCTGGTGGTGGGCGGGGTCATGGCAGCCGGTTGGGGGCAGTTGGCGCAGGGCTGGTTCATTCCTTACAATGCCTACAACCCGGCTTATCGCGACCGCCAGACCCTGAATGATGACGTGCAGCCGACCGCTCAGCTGCGTTTTCTGGCGACCCACCCCGGCTTTTTCCTGCGGGTGGCCGCCCGTTCCTACGTACGGGCCTTACCCAGTACGCTGGCCCATTTTGTCGGCAAATTCGGTTGGGAGAAAAACTACCTGCCGGCGGGCTGGCTGCTTGTCCTGTGGCTGGCCATTGCGGGCCTGCTCTGCTGCGAAACCAGCCCGTGGACCGCCCGGCAGCGGGGGCTGGCCCTGCTGGCCGCCTTTTTATTTGTAGCGCTTTTTTCCATCACGATGTATGCCCTGTGGTGTCCGCTGGCAGCGACGGAACTGAGCAATCTGCAGGGTCGTTACTTTGTGCCGATCGGTCCGGTGCTGGCGCTGGTGCTCAGCAATCGCTGGCTGGTGCGTTCCACCCGTTTTGTCGTGCCGGTGGCTTTTGGTTTGCTCTGCCTCGGCAATGTGGCGATGGTCTGGGCGGTGCTGGAGCGATGGTGATTTAACCCATCTTGGTGTGGCGCAGGGCAGTCGCAGCACGGTGCAGGTTGCGTATTTTTGTTCAAAATTCTCTACCCATGAAAATATTGCTCTTTACCGGCCTGCTCGTCGCGCTCTCCGCCGTAGTCTCCGCGCAGGACCGCCCCGTCGGGCGTGCTTTCGCCACCCGTTCCGAAGTCATGGCCCGCAACGGCATCGCTTGTACCAGTCATCCGCTGGCGACCTCGACGGCGGTCGATGTGCTGCGCCGGGGCGGCTCGGCGGTGGATGCCGCTATCGCCGCCAATGCCGTACTCGGCGTGGTGGAGCCGCATGTCAACGGCATTGGCGGCGACCTCTACGCCATTGTGTACGAAGCAAAAACGGGCAAACTGCACGGTTTGAACGCCTCCGGTCGTTCCCCCTATGCGCTCACCCTGGATACTTTTCGACGTCGGAATATCCAGTTCATTCCTGCCCTCGGCCCGCTGCCGGTATCCGTGCCCGGCTGTGTGGATGGCTGGTTTGCACTGCATGGCAAGTTTGGCAAAAAGCCGATGGCTGAAGTGCTGGCCTATGCCGTGGGGTACGCGCGAGACGGTTTCGCCGTGGCCGACGAGGCGAGCCATGCGTGGCAACGCGTGGAAGCAGCCTATGGACAATATCCCAACGTACGCACCGTCTATTTGCCGAATGGCCAGGCGCCGAAACGAGGCGAGATTTTCAAAAATCCGTTGCTGGCCCAGACCCTGGAAAAAATCGGCAAAGGCGGCCGCGACGTTTTTTACAAAGGCGAAATTGCCCGTGCGATGGATGCCTTTTTCCGGGCCAACGGCGGCTTTCTCAGCGCCCGCGACCTCGCGGAACATACCTCGGAATGGCTGGACCCCGTATCCACCAATTACCGCGGCTATGACGTGTGGGAACTGCCGCCCAACGGCCAGGGCATCGCCGCGCTGCAAATACTGAACATCCTCGAGGGTTTCGATTTTACCAATATTGCCTTCGGCTCGCCGGAGCACATCCACCGGCTGGTAGAGGCTAAAAAACTGGCTTTCGAGGACCGCGCCCGTTTCTATGCTGACCTGGACTACATGGAGCCGGGCATCGTCAGCCGTTTAATATCAAAAGATTATGCTGGTACGCGTCGCAAGCTGATCAATCCCGCCCGCGTTGCGGCCACCGTGGAGGCCGGCAACCCCAACCTGAAAGACGGCGACACCATCTACCTGACGGTGGCCGACGGCGAGGGCAATATGGTCTCGCTCATCCAGTCCAATTTCCGGGGATTCGGCTCGGGTATGGTGCCGGACGGACTGGGCTTCATGCTGCAGGACCGCGGACAACTCTTTACGCTGGAGCCCGGGCAGGCCAACACCTACGCGCCGCACAAACGTCCTTTCCATACCATCATCCCGGCCTTCGTGACCAAAGACGGGCAGGCCTGGATGTCCTTTGGCGTGATGGGCGGCTCGTTCCAGCCGCTCGGCCATGTCGAGATCCTGATGAACATGATTGACTTCGGTATGAACGCGCAGGAAGCGGGCGACGCGCCACGCATCGACCACCAGGGCGGCAGCGAACCGACCGGCGAGCGCCGGAAAGACAGCGGACAGATCACCCTCGAAAACGGCATTCCCTACGAGACGATCCGCGCCCTGCTGCAAATGGGCCACCGGGTGGGCTGGGCCGTGCCGGGCAGCTACGGCGGTTACCAGGCCATTCGCTTCGATGCGGTCAACCGGGTGTTTTTCGGCGCTTCGGACGCCAGGAAAGATGGTGGGAGTGCGGGGTTTTGAGGGGAGTGTGCGCTTTGACCTTTTCAAAACAAGGTCAGGCTTTCAACATACATCCCTATCAATTAGGCCAAACTCTTCTCATTTATCTGGATAAGGTGTGCCAGCAGGAATAGCCACCAACAAAACATTGGTGTCCAAAACGACCTTCATTTTTGAGCACTTTTATACGGAGTGCGCAAATTTTCCTGGAGTAGATGTTCAGCAGTGTAGCCTTTTTCTACCCACACTTCCTGCGCCTCGGCGCTGGCTTTGTCAGCAAAATACCGGGCAATCATCCGTTGAATAGCCTTCAAATCTTCATCAGACACCCCGGCGGCATATAGTTTGAGTAATTGAAGTTGTAAATTACTCAAGGGGGTTTGTTGAGGCGCAGAGGCTGATGCTGATGTGGACATAAGACAATTTTGAGCAAAAATAAGGCTTTTTCACTCCCCCTCCAACCAATCGAACACCGCCTCCACCTCCTCAAACGATTTCACCCCCACCTGCTGCTCAGCGCCGCCGGTGAGGCTGAGGCCGGCGAATGGCCAGGTAGAAAACAAGGCCGGCAGCTCGCCGGCCGGACCATCCCAGTGCAGCAGGATGGAGTGCTGCGCACCAAGGTTTTTCCAAAATTCCGCATGTTCTCCCAGCCGTGTACCGAGGTCATCTTTGACCGGGAAATGCAGTACAAAGTGCTCGACATAAGGAGCGGCCTGCTGGAAAATCGCCTCCAGAGCGGCGACCTCCTGCTCAACTTCCACATAAAGTAAGATCGTCAGACCTTGTAGAGACGCCAGGTCCGGTACATATTCAGTCGTCACCTGCACCGCATCCAGGCCGAAGAAAGCGGCGGCCTCCCGCACTTCGGCGATCGGCGCCTGTGCGTACTCCCCGACGATGAACGGTCCCTGCACCCACTCGCGGATGGCGCGCATGTACATCGGGTCCAGGTAGCCGGGGGTGCCGGCCTCCAGGTTGAAACCCAGGAACTGCACGTCTTTCGCTGCGAAGTAGCGCGCATCGGTCAGGGTGGTGATGCGGGAGGCTTTGATGAGCATAGGGTAGGAATGTGGCCAATGTGATGAATGTGAGGAATGTGAGGAATGTGGTCAATGAGTCACATTGTTCTCATTTGCCACATTGACCACATTTTATTTTATTTTTCCCTCAACAGCGACTTGACCAGTACCCCGCTGCGCATGCGCGGCTCGAAGTAGGTGCTTTTGGGGGGCATGCTTTCGCCTGCGTCGGCGAGTTGGCGCAGGTCGTCGAAGGAGACGGGATATAATACGAAGCCGAGGCGGTTCGTACCATTCCCAACCACCTTCTGTATACCCTTCAGCCCCTTGCTGCCTTCGATGTAGGTGATGCGCTGATCCGTACGTACGTCGGTGATGCCCAGCAGGTCGCGCAGCACCAGTTCGTTGAGGAGGCTAGTGTCGAGCACCACGGTTTGGTCCTTGTGTTGCTCCAACACTTCTTTTCGCCAATGCAGGCGGAACCATTCTTTCCGCAGCAACAGGGTGAGCGCATGTTTCTGGGTTGGTTTTTGCGGTTCCGGGAGCGGCTCTATATCAAAGAGCCTGGACAGTTGCGCCAGCTGCTGCAGCGGACTCCGGCCGGCCGGGGCTTCCACTACCCCGTTGTAGTCGAGGATATCCAGCTGGTCGGACGAGAAGAATGCGCAGAATAGATGGTCGAAGTCATAGCCTTCCGGTTGTTGCCGGAACCGCTCATGCAGCA
>JBKJKS010000660.1:0-5305 GCA_046597295.1 Saprospiraceae bacterium | reverse complement strand
ACGTGGGTCTACCCGAGCCCCTACCCGCCGGGCACGCCGCGCAAACCCCGGAATTCCGGAAAATGAGCATTCACTATCTCGAGCTGGCACCCACCGCCTTCACCGCCCTGGGCACCGGCGCCGTAGTTTATAAAGCCCCGGAAACGATCAAAGGCGGTGCTCAGGCCATCGATTTCGATCAGGCCATCCTGGCCGTACCGGGCGAAAAATTTGTGAAAATCAGCCTGAAAGACGTGCCGCCCGGTACCTACGAGTGGGTGCGGGCCAGCGTGGCCTACCAGAATTATAATGTCCGCTTCAACATCCGTAAAATTCCGGTGGTCGGCGATTTGAACCAGCAGCAAGGTACCGTGGCCTCCTTCCTGGGCTTCAATACCTACATCACCACCACGCAGCCCCGCGAGAAAACCCTGACCGTGAACGACGCTAAAAAACAGGGCTTCTGGGCCTTCGAAACCAACCTGTCCGCGCCCTACAGCGGTTATAACCAGATCTACTCCGGCCAAGCGCCGGCGGGTGCGACCACCGTCGTAAATCCGCT
The DNA here is from genome assembly GCA_046597295.1 of Saprospiraceae bacterium. Lineage (GTDB taxonomy): Bacteria > Bacteroidota > Bacteroidia > Chitinophagales > Saprospiraceae > M3007. The sequence continues at coordinate 4,764 of JBKJKS010000660.1, read as the reverse complement.
GTTCGCCAGCAGCCCCATTCCGCCCGGCTCCTGCGTAGTGACCGGCAAATTCGCCCAACCACTGGTGATCACCGGCAACGAAACCGGCGACCGGACCGTGACGCTGTCCTTTTCCATCAACCAGAGTTTCGAGTGGGTGGATGACAATGGCAACGGCCAGCTCGACCTCTACGGGGATGGCACGACGCCCCCGGAAAAGATCGTGGACATGGGCCTGCGCGGATTGATCCCGACCTGGCAGTAAAATTCGGGCCGGTGCAGAACCGCTTCCGGCTAAAAGTGTTTGGTCAGCAAAGTCTGCGTGCATGCAGTACGGTATACACGGGCTGATTCAAAAACACTAAAACAATCTCCATGAAAAAAGTATGGTTAATCACCGGGTGTTCCACGGGCTTCGGCCGGGAACTGGCTACCTACGTACTGGCCCAGGGCTATAGTGCGGGGGTGGCGGCGCGGAACACGGACGACGTGCAGGATATTGTCGCCGGACACGAAGAGCAGGCCATTGCCCTCCAGCTGGATGTCACCAAACCGGAACAGATCACTGCGGCGGTGCAGCAAATGCGGGACAAGTTTGGCCGGATCGACGTGTTGGTGAACAATGCCGGCATCGGTTATTTCGGCGCGGTCGAGGAGAGCGAAGAGGCCGCAGTGCGGAACATGTTCGAGATCAATTTCTTCGGGCTGGCCAAAATGACCCAGGAAGTGCTGCCCGTCATGCGCGCCCAGCGCAGCGGCCACGTGGTCAACGTCGCTTCCATCGGCGGCCTGGTCGGTTTTCCGGCGGTGGGCTTCTACAACGCTACCAAATTTGCCGTCGACGGACTTTCCGAGTCGCTGGCCAAGGAAACTGCCCACCTGGGCATTAAGGTGACCATCGTGGCGCCCAGCGGCTTCCGGACTGACTGGGCCGGCCGCTCCGCCCAGAACAGCCCAATCATCATCGACGATTACGCCAAAACCGCCGGCGCCAATAAGGACACCATCCGCGCCTACAGTGGTAACCAGCCAGGCGACCCCGCCCGGGCCGCCCAGGCCATCGTCAAAGCCGTGGAAGCGGAAAACCCGCCGTTGCGCCTGCTATTGGGTGTCGGCGCGTTGAAAGGCGCCCGTATAAAGCTCGATCAGCTGAAAAAAGACTTCGACGCCTGGGAGGAGACAACGGTCTGGGCGGATGCCCCGAAGTAGTTGGGAACGCGGATTACGCGGATGCAGGCAAACGCGGACGACGCGGATTTTAAAATCCGCGTAATCCGCGCATGGCACATCCGCGTAATCCGCGTTCTTATTTGAATGGATTCGAATACTTCGGGTCCGTCAGCAGCGTCTCGTCGGTGAGGGTGTGCAGAAAGGCCACCAGGGCCTTTTTTTCCAGCGCATTCAGGTTGGGGCGCAGGGGACTGCCATTTGCGGTGCGGAGGTTGTCGTCCAGGTTCGGGTTGGCCTGGATGCCGGTATTGTAATGCTCGATGACGTCATCCAACGTATAGAGCCGGCCATCGTGCATATAAGGAGCGGTCAGCGCAATGTTGCGCAGGCTCGGAATGCGAAACTTATCATTGCCGATGCCCGGATCGCTGTATTTCACGTCCAGACCGTTGTTGGCCCCGCCTTTCAGGTCCTCACCGCTGCCGCCGAAAGAGCCGCCGCTGGATCCGTACTCACCACCAACAAAATCGGGCGCTGCGAAATTGGGGGCCGCATGGCAACGGCTGCAATTGGTCCGGGGGCTGAAGAACAGGTCCATGCCCAGCTTTTCCAGGGGGTTGAAGCCCGCGAAGTTATGTCTGGACTCCAGGTCGAACTTGGAATTCGTAGTCGTAATGGCGCTGACAAACTGCGACAGGGCATCGGCAATGCGCTCTTCCGTGATGTTGGTCGTGCCAAAAGCCGCCTGGAAAAGGGCGGGATAGAAGTCCACCTTGGCCAGTTTGACCTCCAGGCGGCGCATCTCTTCGATGCCCATTTCGATGTGGTTCTGGATTGGGCGCGTTACCAGGCTTTTCACGCTGCTTTCGCGCGAATCCCAGAAGAGGTTGTTGTTGAACGCGGGGTTGAGCAGCGCCATGGAGTTGCGCGGCGTCGTTTTTCCCGCGAAACCCCGGCTGCTGGCTACGCCGTCACTGAAAGCCAGTTCCTGTTTATGGCAGGAAGCGCAGGAAATGCTGTTGTTGAGCGACAGCTGCGGATCGTAGAACAATACGCGGCCCAGGGTAGCGCCGGGATTGGTGATCTGGGGGTTTTGCGGATTGAAACCGAAGCCGAATGAAGCGACCGGATCGATAGCAATGAACACTGTATCACCGGTACTGGGATCAATAAAAAAGTTGAAGTTGTTGGACGGCGCAAAATTTTCCGGCAAGCGCAACGAGTAGTCGTAGGATTGCGCCGGCAGGTCGGGCTGCAAGCCGACCACACCCGTTTCGTCATGCGTGGTACAGGCAGCCACCCACACCAGGATGATCAGCAGACAGGTGGAAAAAAGAAGATTGTTTTTCATACTGTATATTTTGGAAGAGAAGTGGCTATTCAATTCAGCCGGGCATTGGCCCCACGAAAATAAGGGCGCCAATGCCGGCGTGTGCGCTATAACTTCTTAAAAGACGTGAACCGACCAAAAATGGTTGGTCGCACTCAGAAATAATGGTTCAGAAAAATGCCGACCGGCGGAATGATCTCTAAAATGATTCCTTCGGCATCCGGAGAAAAGCCCAGGGCCAGCACGGCTTCGCAGCCGATACTCATGCGGGGGTCTAAAAAATACTCAATGCCATACATGGGCCCGATCGCAAAGGTGAAAGCTTCCGTATTGTCGGTCCCCGGAACGTTCATAGCGCCCCCTAAAATCATAAAATCAAATCCCCGGCTATAGCTCCAGCGCCGGCTGATACTCCGGCGGCGCTCCCAGCCGAAGGCCAGGTTGAGCTGCGGATCGTTGACATCGCCATTATCATCGGGCACCACGTGCAGGCCCAGTGAAAACCGGAAAGCGGTTTTAGCGCGCTGGCCGTAGCGCTTAAAGCGCAGCAGAAAAGGCCCGGCTTCCCGGGGATTGGAGCGGTTGAACGGAATGAGCTGGGTCACCAGCGGGGTCATGTTCAGGCCGGCAATCCGCCGGAACTGTGGCTGCTCGGGTTTGCGCAGCGAGTCGCCCGCGGATTGCCCGGTCAGCACCGGCAGGAAAAAGCACAGGCCGACCAGGAGCGTAAAGTATTGTTTCATAGGGTCTAAAAGGAAAAGTTGACGTAAAGAGAGGTCGGCAGCAGTGGCTGCCAGACGAAGTCCTGCACGGTCTGCCGGCTGAAATCCGGGGGTGCACTGACCTGCTCGGTGCCCCGGCGGTAAATGGCGTAGACCGAACACTCGGTGGTCAGCGCCACCCGGGGATGGACCCGCCACATTATGCCCAGCACCGGACCACCGCCAATCCCCCGGGTCAGGTTATGCAGGGCGGCTGTACCAGTCCCGGTGAAGGTCACGATATCGGTCTTCCGGTACTCGAACACTCCGTCGAGGCCCCAGTACATCGCCAGGCGACGCGACATGGGGTGGACCCATTCGTAGCCCGCCCGCAGCCGCATCACCGTCTCTTTTTCCTCAAAAGCACCGTTGGATTCGGGATCGGAGCGGTCTTTGACGCTGAAATTGAGGCCCATGCGCAGCCGGCGCAACGGCCCACCGAACCGGAAACTCAACAGGTAGGGATCGTTGGTCAGGCCACCGGTGGAGCCGACGAAATTGCCCAGCGTGTTGGTGATGTTCAGGCCGATTTCCAGGCGGCGGCGATGCACCGTGTCGGGGCTGGCAGATTGCGCCCACAGCAGTCCGGAAGAGCACAGGACGCTGCACAGGAGGAAGATTTTTTTCATGCGGAAGCGGAATTCTTTGGTGAGAAACGGCGATTGCTGCAAAGACGCTGCGAACCGGGCCAAAGGTTGTAAAATCGGGCAGGAAAAAATGATTTGACTAAAGGCCGCCTTGTACAACGGACCTTCAGGTCCATCGAAGCACCCGGGTGGCGGACCTGGAAGTCCGCCGTGCAATGGGTTTTTTTGAAAGAAAATCCTGCCTGGTGTAACATTGCTGCCCGCGGCGCGTCTTCCTGTCAAATGCGCTAGAATCAAGATGAACTGGGCAATCTTCCACGAACAAGTTTTTCCCGTCCGGCATAAGTTGTACCGCTTTGCCCTGCGCATCACGGGCAGCACCCACGAGGCGGAAGACGTCGTGCAGGAGGTGTTGGAAAAGGTGTGGAAGTCGCCGGCCGAACAATCGGCGGCCGTGCAAAACTGGGAAGCCTGGTGCATGACCCTGACCCGCAATCGCTCGCTCGATAAGACCCGGAGCCAGGCCATGCGCCGCACGGCCCCGCTGGAAGGGGTGCAGGAGCGCCGTACCGAGGCGGCTACGCCCGCCCAGTACGTGGAAAGCAGCGACAGCATTGCGCAGGTGAAGCGCTTTATCCAGCAGCTGCCTGAAAAGCAGCGCCTGGTGATGCACCTGCGCGACATTGAGGAACTGACCTACGATGAAATTGCCAACACGTTGAATATTACGCTGGAACAAGTGAAAATCAACCTGCACCGCGCCCGCAAAACCGTACGGGAGCAATTGATTGGATTGGTTTAGAGGGGTTTAGGAGGTTTAGAGGGGTTTAGTTGGTTGTCAGCACTTTTACCATCCAAGTTCCCCAACGCCAGCACAATTTTTTTTCTAAACCCCTCTAAACCCCTCTAAATCCATTTCTAAACCCCTCTAAACCCC
>JBKJKS010000561.1:0-4261 GCA_046597295.1 Saprospiraceae bacterium | reverse complement strand
GCGGTGGCGCCCCTGGTGGATGTGCTGGATATTTTTGAAGAACTGCGTTATCGGCGGCCGCTGTTTTACCGGCGGATAAAGCGATAGAAAACTGGGCGATTACAAAAAAAATCCGGGTTCGCAGCCCTGTAGCCACGCACCCGGATCACGTTCCATCCAGCCGGGACGGACCTGGAGCTCCGTCCTACCGGACGAGCACCCGCTGTACTTCCGCGCCGCCCGACCACTGCAGACGCAGAAAGAGCACGCCCGATTCCGGAGCGATCAGATTCATGCGCTGGTAACCGGCCGTTTGCTGGGCGGTCGTGGTGTGTAACAAGCGGCCGTTGATCGTGCTCAACGTCAGCGTTACCGGACCGGCGGCGGGCAGCCAATAGTCCACCTGCAGCGGGCCATCGGTGGGATTGGGCGCAACCGGGTAAAAAATGAGCCGGTCAGCAGCAAAGGTAACTTCTTTATTTTCAATCGTTTGTGTATCATTAGCATCAGTCACTGACTCCGTCGCCACACCGGCGGGGGTCAGCGGCTGGGCCGGGTGGTCGTTGCCCACCAGCGGCATTTCGGGTCCGCAGGCGCCCACGTGGTCCTGCACGATGAGGTAAGTGGTGCAGTAACTGGCGTTACCGAAAGCATCCACTGCCCAGAGTTCGACGAAATTTTTGCCCAGTTCCGTGCAGTCGAAGGTGACCGAATGGCTGTCGAAGGGAAAGCCCGTACCGGTACCGGCCTTGCGAATACCGAGTTTGATCTGCTCGGTCGGGGTGCAATTATCGTAGACCTGCTTCAGAAAATCCGTATCCCACAACGTGATCATCCCGGTCGGCATGATGTTGACACTCAGGCCGTTGAGGCAAACCACGGTGGGCGGTTTGCAGTCTTTCACGATAAATTCGTACTTGCAGAGCGTCTGGTTACCGCAGTTATCGTTGGCAATCCACTCCACTTTATGTTTGCCATAAGGCAGACCCACACCGGGCGGCAGCTTTATTTTGGCGAAGACCGTATCCGCGGTCACTGTCCGTTCAATCGGCCAGGCGCCGGGCGCACCGCTGCTGCGAAAGGTCTCCATACTGCCGTTGCCGTCCAGATCGAGGTAAAGGCGGTACGAAAGCATGATGTCGCTCTTGGAGCATACGTCGGTCACCTTCACGTTCAGGTTGGCCGGCCCTTCGCAGAGGTCGATGCCATTGTTGTACTGGAGCGGGTCGTTGTTGGTGTTATCGCAAAAGACCGGCGTCGTGGTCGGGCAGTTCAGGAAGACGGGCGGGTTGTTGTCCAGGATCTTGATGACCTGGGTGTATTTCAGGTAACCGTGGTTGTAGGCGTTGCCCACCACGGTGGGGCCTACATCGGTGTTGCCCGGATTCTCTATGTAGGTCGGGTAGGTCCAGTTAGGGTTGTAGTCGCACCACCAGAGCAGTGTCCAGGTGCGCAGTATTTTTTTACAGCCGCCGGTGGCGTTGAGGGTGAAGACCATATCGCTCATCGAAACACCGACATTGAAAGCGCAGTAGCCGGTTTTGGTGATTTCCGGCCAGACCACATCGGCCTGGGCATTACAGCCGACCACGGTCACGTCGTCCGGAAATTTGACGGTGTAGTAATTTTGGGCCAAAACAGGGGCCAGCGCCAGCATTTGGAGCGCGCAGAGGAGGAAAAGTGTTCGCATGGGATGGATATTTTGGGCAAAAATAAGCCGCTAATCACGTTGTTATTTCAGGGAATATGACGGATCGGCGACAAAAGCGAACTCTGCCGATAAGTGAAAATGCAGACGCGTCGTCCAGCTGAACAGTCCCGGCGGATTGCCTACTTTTGCCCCTTCCATTTCACCTTTCGCCTCGTTCTTCTCCACTTCCCACCATGTCCGATATCGTTTTTTCCCTCATTGAAAAAGAACTTGCCCGCCAGCGCCGTGGCGTGGAACTCATTGCCTCCGAAAACTTTACCAGCCAGGCCGTACTGGATGCGATGGGCACCTGCCTGACCAATAAATACGCCGAGGGCTATCCCGGACGCCGCTACTACGGCGGCTGCGAAGTGGTGGACGAGGTGGAAACCCTGGCCATCGCCCGGCTGAAAGAACTGTTCGGCGCGGCCTGGGCCAACGTGCAGCCGCACTCCGGCGCACAGGCCAACGCGGCGGTATTCCTGGCCTGTCTCCAGCCCGGCGATCCGATCCTGGGCTTCAACCTGTCGCATGGCGGTCACCTGTCCCACGGTTCGTCGGTGAATTATTCGGGCAAGGTGTACCAACCGTTCTTCTACGGCGTAGAGCAGGAAACCGGCCTGGTCGACATGGACAAGGTAGAAGCCCTGGCCCTGGAGCACCGTCCCAAACTCATTATCTGCGGCGCTTCGGCCTACGCCCGCGACTGGGACTATGCCCGCTTCCGGCAGATCGCCGATGCGGTGGGCGCCCTGCTGCTGGCCGACATAGCCCACCCCGCCGGCCTCATCGCGACCGGCCTGCTGAACAACCCCCTGCCGCACTGCCACATCGTGACCAGCACTACGCACAAGACCCTGCGCGGTCCGCGTGGCGGCATCATTATGATGGGCCAGGATTTTGACAATCCCTGGGGCCGCACGACCAAAAAAGGTGCACCCATCCAGATGTCGAGCGTCCTCGACAGCGGCGTATTCCCCGGTATGCAGGGTGGTCCGCTGGAGCATATTATTGCCGCCAAGGCCGTCGCGTTCGGCGAATCGCTCCAGCCATCGTTTAAAGACTATGGACAGCAGGTGATCAAACACGCCCGGGTCATGGCGGAAGAATTCCTGCAGCGCGGTTATAACATCATTTCCGGCGGCACCGATAACCACCTGATGCTGATCGACTTACAGTCGAAAAATGTGACCGGTAAGCTGGCGGAGAACGCCCTCGGGGCCGCCGATATCACGGTGAACAAAAACATGATACCCTTCGACCCGCAGCCGCCGATGACTACCTCCGGCCTCCGGTTAGGAACACCCGCCATCACTTCGCGCGGTTTTCTGGAGGCCGACTGCCGCCAGGTGGTGGAGTGGATCGACGCGGTGCTCAGCCATCCGGAAGATGCGGCGCACCATGCCCGTGTACGGGCCGAGGTGAACACGCACATGGAGCGCTTTCCACTGTATGAAAGGGAGTAATAGGCGGGGTCCTTGTTCATCCGGGAGAGGCAAAGGTGCTGTTCTTTACCGCACCGTAATACCCGATCTCCCCGCCCAGCCCTTCAAATCCTGCTTATTGATGGCTGCCGCCATCAGTTCGGGAAACAGCGCCGGCGTACAGGCGAAGGCCGGCACGTCCAGCGCCGCCAGGGCGGTGGCATTATCGTGGTCATAGGCGGGGGCCCCTTCGTCGTTGAGGGCCAGCAGGGTCACCATGGTCACGCCGGATTGCCGCAGGGCATCTGCTTTTTTCAGCATTTCGGAGCGGTGTCCGCCTTCGAATAAGTCGCTGATCAGCACCAGAATCGTGTCCTGCGGCGTCTGCACCAGGGTTTGGGCGTAGCCCAGGGCTTTGTTGATATCCGTACCGCCACCGAGCTGGGTGCCGAACAGTAGTTCTACCGGATCGTCCAGCTGCGCCGTCAGGTCTACCACCGCCGTATCGAAGACCACCAGGCTGGTGCGTACCGCCCGGATAGAAGCCAGCACGGCGCCCAGCACGCCAGCGTACACCACGGAACTGGCCATACTGCCGCTCTCATCCACCAGCAAAATGACATGGCGCAGTGCCTGACCCTTGCGGCCGTACCCGACCAGGTGTTCGGCGATGATGGTCCGGTGTTCGGGTTGGTAGTGTTTGAGGTTTTTGTAAATCGTGCGGGGCCAGTCTATTTCGTTACTGCGGGGCCGACGGTTGCGGACGCTGCGATTCAGGGCAGTCTGCACGGCTTCGCGCAGTGGATTGCGGAGTTTTTTTTCCAGGGCGTCCACGACCTGCCGCACCACGCGGCGGGCAGTTTCGCGGGTCTGGGCGGGCAGGGCCTTGTTCAGCGCCAGCAATGCCCCGATGAGGTGCACGTCCGGCTCCACGCTGGCCAGCAGTTCAGGTTCCAGCAGCATGCGGGTAAGGCCGAGGCGTTCGAGCGCATCGCGCTGCATGACCTGTACCACTTCGGCGGGAAAATACTGGCGGATGTCGCCGAGCCAGCGGTTCACGTTCGGTGCGGAGCTGCCGAGACCGCCCTGTACGACGGCCAGCGCAAGGGCGGTCTCGGCAGCTCCGCACCGAACGTGAACCGCTGGCTCGGCGACATCCGCCAGTATT
>JBKJKS010000512.1:0-3237 GCA_046597295.1 Saprospiraceae bacterium | reverse complement strand
GTGGAGGCCCGCAAAATACCGCTGGAAATCGCCGAGAATGCCGCCCGTTCGGACTACATCGTGCTGGAAGCCATCGTTTTTCCGGGGATCAATCTGGTCTGGATCGGTTCTATTTTGATGATGCTGGGGCTGGCGTTTAGCCTGGTGCGGCGATTGCTGGCCGTCATGCCGGGTGCCGAAGGCTAAATCCCGCTTTTATACACAACCACCCGCTTTTACGGGCAAATGGCCGACTGAAGCCGGCGTTACTATGGAAAAGAAAATCACCCTCATTTCGGGCGCTTCCCGCGGCATCGGCCGAGCCATCGCCACTAAACTGGCCCGCGAAGACCATTTCGTGGTGTTGCTCGCCCGCAATGCCGAGGAAATCACCGAACTGGAATTCGAGATCGACCAAAGTGGGGGCAAGGCCCTGGCCATCGCCGCCGACATCAGTGACGAAGAACAGGTGGTGGCGCTGATGCAGAAGGTCATCCGTGATTTCGGCCGTATCGATGTGCTGAGCAACAACGCCGGCATCGGTATTTTCAAGTCCGTGGATGATTTCACCACCGACGAGTGGGACCGGGTGATGAACGTGAACGTAAAAGGCAGTTTTCTGCTCACGAAAGCGGCTTTACCGCACATGAAGGCGGCCGGCCGGGGCCACATTGTCGGTATTGCCTCGGATGTGTCCAAGCGGACCTTCGCCCAGGGCGGGCTGTACACTGCCAGCAAATACGCCCAGCACGCTTTTTTCGAGTCGCTGCGCCGGGAAGTACGGTCGCTGGGCATCAAGGTGAGCGTGGTCTATCCCGGGCTGGTGGATACTTATTTTCACGAGGGCGCACCCGGCCAGCCACACCGCGCCCAGTACCTGGAACCCCAGGATATTGCCGCCGCCGTGTCCTACATCCTGCAGGCGCCGCTCCACGTGCTGGTGGATGAGCTTGTGATCCACCCGATGATGCAGGAGTGGTGATTTTGGTTATTGGGTTATTGGTTATTGGTAGGCGCAGTTGACATTGGCTATCAATCGTTAATGAACTGGATGAACTACTCAGATTATAAACCTTTATCAACCTAATCAACTTTTATAAACGCTTATGGACGTCGAACAAGTCCGCACCTACTGCCTGGCCAAGCCGGGCGTTAGCGAAGATTTTCCCTTTGGCGAAAGCACGCTCTGCCTGCGCGTGGGCGGCAAGATCTTCGCGCTGATTGGCTTGGACAGCGACCACCTGAGCGTCAACCTGAAAGCCGAACCCGACTATGTGCTCGAACTCCGCGAGCAGCACCCGGAGGTGCAGCCCGGCTACCACATGAACAAGAAACACTGGAACACCGTGGACTTTGAGGGTAGCCTGGACGATAAAATGCTGCGGCACCTGCTGGACCACTCGTATGAGCAGGTGTTCAAGACGTTGAAGAAGGGGGAACGGGAGGCGATTGGGGAGTGATGATTCAGGTAGCGCAGCGCTGAAATCGCGGGTAGTGCATCCTAACCTGGGAAACCTTATTTTTAGCCTTCCTTTCCTTTAAAAATAAGATGAAACACCTGCTCCTGTGGTTCGTACTTGTCTGCTGCAACTTGCCTGCTCAAGCCCAGACCGGTTGGCTGCGGCGCTTTCCTGCATTTTCTAATCTGTTTAGTGTACAGCCGCTAACGGATGGATACGCCCTGATCGCCTCTACTTCGAACCAGGTTTATCAAGTCCGGGTGAACCTGGCCGGCATTACCCAGGATTCAATAGCGCTGGGCCCAATACCGGACGACATTGTACCGGCCAGCGACGGCGGTTTTTTCAAAGGTTTCCTGGTAGGCGATACTATACGGCTGCAAAAACTCGGCAACGGTGGAGAATTGCTTTGGGAACAGTTGCTGGCCGATTCCTTGCCACAGAAAAACCTCCGTTTGGCCGCTGCGCCCGATGGCAGTTGTTATGTGCTTTCAGTCATTCATTCGCTACCCCCCAATGAAGCTTGGGCCACCCTGATCCGCCGGCTGACCGGCGGTGGAACTACCCTGTGGTCACTGACAAAGGATTCTTTCATCCCCTGGAGCAACTATAGCAGTCGGTCCATTGCCGACGCAATCGTCCTGAAGGATTCCAGTTGCGTGATAATGGTTAATGACTATGGTAGCGGACTGATCGGCACCGGCCATCTGCTCCAGGTAAAGCTGGATGGCTCGACTGGCGCCTTAAATGCTTACATGGCGCCGCCCGGTTGGGGTTATGCACACTCCTCATCGCTATACCTGGTACGCCCGGTAGCCGCTAACTCCCTCCTGGTATTTGGCAGTAAACACGTAGCAGCAGGCGATTTCCATCCCGCAACTTATTCCTGGGGATTTTCTACGCTGGTGACCCAACAGGTGACCAGTACTACCAATGTGTCGCAGGTAGAGTATCCGGCCAGTTCATTTTCCCAGAGCGCAATCTACGGCATCCACCCCGTCATAGCCGCGCCCATGCCCGATGGGGATATGATAGTCGTGGAGAAGCAGCAATACATGGCCACTCTGCATCGCAGCGACTGGAAACGGGAAGAAACAGCCTGGCGGCGCCCACTTACCCAGATTGAGGCCTATAATGGTGGGCTGGATGAGAGCAAGCTAAAATTTCCGAATCGCCTGCTCTATGGCCTACCCGACCACGGCGCTATCTTGGGCGGCGCAGATAATGCCGGCATTTTCCTGCTGAAAATTGGACTGTGGGGCAATGATACAACTTCCAGTTTCTTGCCATTCTCGGGCCAGGTTGTAGAAGATAAGGACATCAATTGCGGGACTGCGGGACCCTATTCGCCGATGGTGAATGCCAACGTACGTTTTTCTTCCGCTGATTATCCTGATCTGCGTTGGAAAGTCCGCACCGACTCCGCCGGGCAAATAGCCGCTTATCTGCCGCCAGGAATATGGCAGGCCGAAGCAACTGACAGCGTAGCCGCTATATTTGGGAAAAACTGCACGGGCCCGGTGGTACTGGCTATGGCCGATTCGCTTTCTGCGCCGAATTTCACCTTACCTGTACTGCGCTACAAAGCCCGGCTGAGCGGACGAATCTGGAAAGATCAAAACGGTAATTGCTTAATGGACGAAAGCAATTCCGGCCTGGCCGGTCAACCGATCATGCTCCGCAAAGACGGAATAGACTACGAAGTTCGTACCAACGATCAGGGTACTTTCAGTATAGAGGTGGACACCGGCCGATACCATACCTGGATCAGTTATCACGACGCGGATGTTTTCTCCGG
>JBKJKS010000053.1:0-2945 GCA_046597295.1 Saprospiraceae bacterium | reverse complement strand
TGCATTAAAAAAATCCGTTTTATCCGCGTTTGCCTGCATCCGCGTCATCCGCGTTCCAATTTGAAACAGACAATGAAAAAACAAATCGTCATCCTCGGTTCCGGTGAATCCGGCGTCGGTGCAGCCATCTTGGCCAGGCACCTCGGATACGACGTATTTGTTTCGGATAGAAGCCCGATCCAGGAAAATTACAAGGCCGAACTGCAACAACACGGCATTGCTTACGAAGAAAACCAACACAGCCTGCTGAGAATTCTGACCGCTGATGAGGTAATCAAAAGCCCCGGCATCCCCGAAAAAACCGATGTGATGCGGGCGGTGCGCAAGAATAAAATCAACGTGATCGGCGAAATTGAATTTGCCTACCGCCACGCCGGCAAGTGTCGCCTGGTCGCCATCACCGGTTCCAATGGTAAAACGACCACGACGGAACTGATCTACCACCTGCTGCAGCACGCCGGACTAAACGTCCGCAAAGGCGGCAACGTCGGCAACAGCTTCGCACGTATGGTGACCGAAGATCGCCTGCGCCATGCTGAGCAGGATGCAGACCGCATTTTCGTACTGGAAATTTCGAGCTTCCAACTGGATGATATTCAGACTTTTCAACCCAAAATTGCCATTCTGCTGAACATCACCCCCGATCACCTCGACCGCTATGATGATAAAATGGACAACTACGTGCGCGCCAAATTCCGGGTGACGATGAATCAGCAGCGCGGCGACATATTCATTTATAACGCCTTCGATCCGGTCATCCGGGAACGTCTCACGCAAAGGGAAACACTCCCTCAGTTCCGCAAAACCACCGGCAGCCAGCCGAACCAGATCGCTATTCGCCAGGGCTTTGTCAAAGATGGCCAACTGCGCATCGGTCAGCATCATTTCGATCTGCGGGAAACGGCCTTGCGCGGTCCCCACAATGCCTTCAACGCGGCTTGTGCCGTCCGGACGGCTTTGCTACTGGGCGTGCCAGCAGCAAAAATTCAGCAAGGGTTGAATACTTTCCAGACGCCCCCGCACCGCCTGGAAAAAGTGGCCGAAGTAAATGGCGTGACCTACATCAACGACTCCAAAGCGACCAATGTGGATTCGGTCTTCTACGCGCTGCAAGCGATGGACGCGCCCACGGTATGGATCGTCGGCGGGCAGGACAAGGGCAACGACTATACGCCGCTGCTGCCCTGGGTGCAGCAAAAAGTAAAGGGAATTGTGTGCATGGGGCTGGATAATACTAAGATTATCCAGGCATTCCAGGCATTGGAAAAGCCGACGATAGAGACGCGGAGCGCGGAGGAAGCCGTACGAAAAGCAACGGCCTTAGCAGTACCGGGCGATACGGTTTTATTGAGCCCGGCCTGCGCCAGTTTCGATTTGTTCAAAAACTACGAGGACCGGGGGGAACAGTTTATACAAGCAGTCAGGAATCTTCCAATACAGCAGCCATGACCACTATACTTTTTTCCCAGCCTTTTCTGGTGCTCTTCGGGGTGATCATGTTGATGGTTGTTTTTAAGAGCAGATTTCGCACTACAACGGGTTTTTTAGAAAAATTACGAAGACCCAATCAGCAACAGCGATCACAGATTTGATAACTGCGATAAGGTGTATTGCAGAGCACTACATGAAGATGCAGAAGCTGTCTGGAAACCCTTAAAAACCAACTGGTAAACACGACAATTAATAATTCATCATCATCATTAAAAAATGGCACTCGGCAACCGCATTGCAGCAGAACTAAGGGGCGATCGTACCATCTGGATGATCATTGCCGTGCTGAGCATGTTCAGCATCCTGGCCGTGTATTCGGCCACGGGTTCGCTGGCCTGGTCGGCGCGGGGTGGCAACACCACGATCTACCTCATCACCCACGTGGTGCGGCTGGCTTTCGGTTTGTTTCTGATCTACATGTGCCATTTGTTACACTACCGCAAATACCAGCAAATAGCGCCTTTTCTGCTGCTGGCGGTGATCCCGTTGCTGGCCTTTACTTTGTTCTTTGGCCGCAGCATCAACTCCGCTAACCGCTGGCTTGAAATCGGCGGCTTTAGCTTTCAGCCCTCCGAGCTGGCTAAAATTTCGCTCATCATCTACATCGCCCGCGAACTGACCCGCAAACAGGACTACATCAACAGTTTCAAGGATGCGTTCATGCCGATCATCATTCCGGTGGTGCTCATCTGCGGTCTGATCGCGCCAGCCAACCTGTCCACGGCCGTGATCCTGTTCGTGACCTGTATCGCGCTGATGTTCATTGGTCGGGTGAACTGGAAGTATATTTTTCTGCTGGGTCTGCTGGGGGTGGTGGTGTTTGCTGGTTTGCTGGTGCTCGGCCGCTTCGAGCCGGACCTGGTACGGGTGGATACCTGGATATCGCGGGTGCAGGAGTTTTTGCACAGCACCGACGGCGGCTACCAGGTGCAGCAGGCCAAGATCGGCATCGCCCGGGGCGGCATTATCGGCGAGGGACCGGGTAATTCCATTATCCGCAACTTCCTGCCCTATGCCTACGCCGACTTCATTTACGCCATCATCTGCGAAGAATACGGCCTGATCGGTGGCACCGTCGTGCTGGTGCTCTATGTGCTGCTGTTTTTACGCAACGTGAAACTGGTCACCAAAAGCCCCAAGGCCTTCGGTTCGTTCCTGGCCATTGGCCTGAGTCTGCTGCTGACCGTGCAGGCCCTGGCCAATATTGCAGTCACCGTCAACCTCGTGCCGGCCACCGGTCTCACCTTGCCCCTCATTTCGATGGGTGGAACGAGTATGCTCTTTACCTGCATTTCTCTGGGGATGATACTGAGTGTGAGTAAGTTTATTGAGAGTTTGGAGTAGCTGGTTTAGAAGGTTTAGAGGGTTTAGAAAAAGGTTTAGAAGGTTTAGAGGGTTTAGAAAAAGGTTTAGAAGGTTTAGAGGGTTTAGAGGGTTTAGAAAAAGGTTTAGAA
>JBKJKS010000695.1:0-3834 GCA_046597295.1 Saprospiraceae bacterium | reverse complement strand
GTTACCTTCCGTTTAGGCTGATAATAGAAGTGCTGCTTCCATTCCAGCGAACCGCGCAGGTAGTGACCGGGTTGGTCGAACCGGTTGCGGTATTCGGGCTGGCTTTCCAGGATGGCCACAAAACGGTAGGGATTGGGGAGCCGTTTCTGTACGGCCTCGTAGCGCAGTTCGTAAATGGTGCTTTTTTTCCAGATTTTCCCGCTGAAGACATTGGCCGTATCGAACTGCCCCATTTCGCGCCCGATGAACAGGGTGCGCATATTTACAAAATGCCGGAACGTATTGGCCGTGCCGCGGGTGGCCAGTTCGGCCCTGACCTGTGGCACGAAGCGGTAGAATTTGGAATAATAACGGTGGGTAAAATTGTAATCGAAATCAAAGGTCTTGGCGCTGACGCCCAGCGTGATCTTTGGAAAAGGGCCGCCGGGGAACAGCTTGTAGCGCAGATCGACCAGGCCCACCAGTTGCTTGGACGCGAAGGCGTAGCCGGGGGCGATGAAATACTGGAATTTCCGCGTAGGCACGACCGGATTGTACAGCAAGCCACCCAGCATGACTTTGTCGTAATTGTTCCAGCCCAGCCAGGGAAGTAGGGCCAGGGTGCTTTTGGCCGGATTTTCGATCAGGGCCAGCGGTTTGAACTGCAGGGGTTCCAAGCCCGGCAGCAGACCGCCGGTGCGCCGACTATTGTTCTTTCGCTGTACGTCGAGCGTAGCGTGTTGATAATCAATCACAAAAGCGTCAGCCGGCGTAGCTGGAAAATCCACCGTCTGGCGCCGCTCCGTGGAGACCGGATACCATTGGGTCGTCACCGGTTTACCATCCTGCAGGGCCGTCACTGCAAACGGTGCGGGCAGATCGCCCTTGTTTTCGATGTCCAGTCTCCAAGCGCCGTTTTCCTGCCGGATACCCTGCAATGCGTAGTCCGCCTGCCGTTCGGTTTGCATGGCCTGGAAGAACCAGTCTGCCTCCAGTCCGGACTTTTGAAAAGACGCCTGCACATCTTCCGGGTAGGGATGGCGGAACTGCCAGCTGCGAAAGTAGTCCTGCATGGCGGCATCGAATTTCGCCGTGCCCGTGGCCTGCTCCAGCCAGGCCAGGCACAGGGCGGTTTTCATGTAGACGTTCAGCCCGTAGGTCAGGGGACGAAAGGCATCGGAATGGCTATCGGGCGGCGTGGCTACGTGCTCGCGGGCCAGCAGCAAATAGGCATTTTCAATCAAAGAGCCCTGCTCCTGCGCATTGTACAAGCGGCGGGGCAGTCTAATATTATCGGTCAAACTACCGCCGCCCCAGTATTTTTCCATGTAACGCAACTCGTAATAACTGTTGAAACCCTCGTCCAGGAAGGGGTGGTCCCGTTCATTGCTGGCCAGCAGGCCGTAAAACCAGTTATGCCCCACCTCGTGGGTGATCACCTCATCGAGGCTCTTGGCACTGCCCGAGTCGTTGATCACGGTGATCATCGGGTACTCCATACCACCGCCGGCACTGAGCGCCGAATGCACCGCCGTCGCCTGGGGATAGGGGTAAGGGCCAACTTTTTCGGAATAAAATTCCACGGCGCGGCGCACGTAAAAAGCGCCCTTTTTCCAGAGCTCGGCATTCGAATGGGTGAACATGGCCCAGCAATCCACCGTCTGTCCCGAGGCCAGGTGCACCGTGTCGCGTAGCACCATAAAGCGCTTGTCCGCAAACCAGGCGAAATCATGGACCCGTTCGGCGCGGTAGTGCAGGGTCTTCTGGGTGGCACTGGAAGGTGGGAAAGAGTCTTCCTTTGGGTTGATCTTGCCGCGCAGCTTTTCCCGCGATTCCACCTCTTTCTGCTTTAAAAACGCCACTTCGGAGGCCTCCCGGACCGTACCCGTCGCCCCGACCACGTAGTTATCCGGCAGCGTGATGGCCACGTCGAAGTGGCCGAATTCCGAGAAAAACTCGCCCTGATCCAGGTAGGGCATGGCGTGCCAGCCCCGCGCGTCATACACCGCCGGTTTGGGATACCACTGGGTGATCTGGTAGCTGTCACCTACATGGCCCAACCGGGAGAAGGAGCTCGGAATATGCAGCACGAAGGGCGTGCTAAGCGTGAGGCGCCCGCCCGGAGCCAGCGGCTGCGCCAGCGTTACCACCGCGATATCGGGATTTTTAGGGTCAAATTTCCAGGTGGCGGACTGGCCGTTCACCGCAAAATCGAGATTTTTATAAAAACCCAGCATGGTGTCCGCAGCGAAGTAAAAGGCCGCGCTGTTGTGGTCCAGTTTCTGCCGGGCAAAGGCTGTGCGCCGGTTTTTATAGGCATTGCCCCACAGGTGCATCCAGATTTCGGACAGTGCGTCGGGCGAATTATTAATGTACTCGATCTCGATATTGCCGGTCAGCGTCTGCGCACGGTCGTCCAGTACCACTTTGATGTTGTAGTTCACCTCCTGCTGAAAATAAGGCTTGCTCTGGGCCTGGGCGGCCATGGGCAACAGGCAAAGGGCAAAAAGCAATAAGCAATAGGCAAAACGGCAATTGGTAACCGGCAAAGAGAAAAGCCTGGATTTTTGCTGCGGCTCCATGTACCCTCCCCCTTCATGGGGGAGTAGGAGGGGGCTTCCGCTACGGCGAGAAATAATCTTATTATGAAAAAATGCAAATTCAGGTGTCATGTACAACGTGTTTTGGGTGGCCAGTACCGCCAACCTTCCGATGGGCGATTTTTTAGAGAATGGTCCTTAAAAAGAAACGTGCAGGCTGCGCCCACAACGATGGTGGCGAAATGGGCGTAGCGCCGCCGAAAAGTAGGTAAATCTCCCGCATCCCCCAGTTTCTTGTCTACTTTTGCCCCTTCAAAAAACAATGGTCGTGCGTACTATCCTCCTGCTGCTTTGTTTATTCCTGGTCGGCCCGGTGTACACCCAGGTTCCGGACGCGCTGCCCTTTCCGGCCAGCTGGTCGGGCGATTGGGCCGGCAACCTGGAGATCTTCAACGGTAAAGGACTGGTGCAGACTGTCGCGATGGAAATCGAGATCCACAAGCTGGATACTTCCACCCAGGGTCGCTACACCTTCGGGCTGGTCTACGGTTCCAAAGCCCAGGACTGGCGTCCTTACGAACTGGTGCCGGTCGATCCGGCGCGTGGACTCTGGCGCGACGATGAAAAGAATTCCATTGTGCTGGAAGCCTATCAATATGGTCCGAAGTTGCTTTCCTGGTTTGTGGTGCAGGGCAGCCGGGTGTTGAGCATCCTGGAAAAAACCGGTCCGGACACGCTGGTCTTTGAAATCGTGACCGGCAAAGAAACGCCCGTGAGTACGACCGGCAACACCAGGCAGGGTGAAGAAGACATTCCGGAAGTAAAAAACTATCCCATCAGCGTCTACCAGCGGGCGGTGCTGCACAAAAAATAGCCGTACCGGCGGGTTCAGCCGCCGACGTGGACATCGGCGGCTGAACCCGCCGGTACGATATAACGCATAACTTATAACTACCCGACGTGGATTCCCTCACCCAAATAGTCCTCGGCGCCGCCTGCGGCGAAATAGTGGCCGGCCGAAAAATTGGCAACCGGGCCATGCTCTGGGGAGCGATTGGCGGCACCATTCCCGATCTGGATGTGTTCGCCGCTTTCTTTACCGACGAGCTCACCGCCACCGCTTTTCACCGGGGTTTCATGCACTCGTTTCTCTTCGCTGTACTCGCCCCCTGGTTGCTGGCCTGGCTGGCCCAGCGGTTTTATACCGGCAACGTCTACCAGCGACCGGTCTACAAGGCCAGCGCCATGACGCTCTGGCTGCTCTTTTATGTCGGCGCGGCTGTGGGCATCAACTTTATTCCGGTCCTGCTGGGCG
>JBKJKS010000505.1:0-5116 GCA_046597295.1 Saprospiraceae bacterium | reverse complement strand
CACCATCAACGATAAAATCAAAAAACTGGCCTATTCGCTGGTCCATAATGCCATTCGTATCCAGGTCAGCCCGAAAGACCCGGTGTCCAAAAACATCCGGCACGGCGTACTTTTCGTAGGTATGGACGATAAGCGTTTTTTCCTGGAACGCCTGCTAAACCAGTATGAGGACAGCAAGATCCTGGTCTTCGTGCGGACCAAGGTCCGGGCGGAACGCGTGGCCAAAGCCATGGAACGCGTGGGTATTGCCAGCCAGACCCTGCACGGCGACAAGGACCAGGCCGACCGGTTGACGGTGCTGGAGCAGTTTCGCTCCGGCGAGCTGCGGGTACTCATCGCCACCGACGTCAGTGCGCGGGGCATCGACATTGCCAACGTGGACTACGTGATCAACTACGACCTGCCGGACGTGGCCGAGAACTACGTGCACCGGGTGGGCCGCACGGGGCGCGGCACCCAGAAAGGGCAGGCCATTTCATTCTGCAGCCCGGAAGAACGTCCCCTGCTGCCCGAAATCGAGGACTACCTGACCCAACCGGTGCGGGTCATGGAACTCAGCAAACGGGACTACGCCGAGACCATCGAACTCACCCAGGACGTGCCGGATAAATGGAAAGCGGTGATGCAGGAGATCGAGGAGGCGGAAAAGTGGAAGGCGAAGAAGAAAAAGAAGAAGTAAGTTAGGAGTTAGGGGTGTGGAGTTATGGGTGTGGAGCCCGTAAAATTGCTACTTTTGTGTGACTGGAACGCTTTTGTCCTCCGGTAGTACCCATTTGGTGACGGACCTGGAAGTCCGTCGTACATCATGAACAGTGACGGACCTGGAAGTCCGTCGTACAACACGCACATGACCATCCGCATCCATAAAGAAGGCCGCATCCTGCTGGCCGTTTCAGCCCTGATTTTTATTGCTATCAATGTGGCCGTAGGCCGTATGTTCTCCGCTTTCCTGCCCTGGACGGTGGCGACCTCCGTGATTATGTACGGTTTGGTCCTGCAGTTTTTTCGCAACCCGGTGCGCACGGTGCACATTGCCGACAATAAGCTGGTGTACGCACCGGCCGACGGGCGGGTCTGCGTGATCGAGGAAGTCGTGGAGGGCGAATACTTTCAGGACAAGCGGCTACAGGTTTCCATCTTCATGTCACCCCTCAACGTCCACGTGAACCGCAATCCGGTGAGCGGTGTAGTCAATTACTTCCGCTATCACCCCGGCAAGTACCTGGTGGCCTGGCATCCCAAAAGCAGCACCGAAAACGAACGCACGACCGTGGTCTACGATATTGGCAGCGCCGAAATCCTGATGCGCCAGATCGCCGGCGCGGTGGCCAAACGCATTCGCTGGTACGTGCAAGAAGGCGATGAGGTGGTACAAGGGCGCGATATGGGCTTTATCAAGTTCGGCTCCCGGGTGGATCTGTTCCTGCCCCTCGACGCCAGGATCGAGGTGACCATGAATCAACAGGTAAAGGGTAATCAGACCATCGTCGCCCGCCTGTAATGCAATCTTCCAGCGACGGGCTGCCGAAAGTGTTAAAAAGTTTTAACGTGCCTTTAGGCTTTTGCGTTGAAACTTATGGACCACCAGGCAGTCTAAATATCCGTTCTATCAATTAAACAAACATTCTGACTTATGAAATTGCAATCCCTTGTGAAGTCGGCCCTGATGGCCGCCATACTCGTCTTCTCTACTTTTTCCCTCTCTGCCCAAACCCGCCCCGCCCCGACGGCGGCGAAGGAGAAATGGACGAATGAAGAGCGTGCGGCCAAGCGCCAGGACGAAGTAGCCCGCGAGCTGGACCTGACGCCGGAGCAGAAAAGAAAATTCGAGCAGACGGATAAGAAGTACGATGAGAAGATGAAATCCAACCGCTATGCCCGCAAAGCGGATATGAAGCGGATGCAGGACGAGCGCAAGCGGGCCCATAAAGCCTTGTTAACCAGAGCACAGGCCGCCAAGTACGACCAGGTAATGGCTAAGATAGAGGCGAAGCGCGACGTCCAGGATCAGAAAAAAGCCGGAAAAAAGCAAGGTAAGGCCCATCATAAAAAGGACAAAGCCGCCACTGGAAAAAAATCTTCGGATAAGTACGAGAAGAAATCCTCGGATAAGTACGAGAAAGACTAGTTACACCCGATTACAACCAAAGGTTGTAGTAATGGGCAAAAAGCAGCAGCAAAGGGCATTTGAATCGCTCTTTGCTGCTTGGCTTTTTGCCCATTTTATTTAATCGGCGATGCCCAGGGTTACGATGATGCAAAGCCCGGTGACCAGCACTAAAAACAGGGCCAGCAGGGGCGTAAAAAAGGGCTTGTTCATGGAATAGCAGTCAGGATGAAGTTGGCAGGATGATTTTATTTTGTCAGCCGGAAAGCATGGTGGATACGCTCGTTGCTAAAGTCGTTCGGAATGGTCTGTTTGGTGATGTTTTTAATGTCGGCGGCGCGGATGGCGTCCGTTTCGAGTTTGAATTTCCGGAAATTGGTGGAGAACAAAACCGTCCCGCCCGCCACCGTCAGGCCCAGCAGCCGATTGAGAATCCAAGCGTGATCGCGCTGGATATCGAAGACGTTCACCATGCGTTTGCTGTTGGAAAACGTGGGCGGATCCACCACCACCAGGTCGAACTGCTCGGACAAGGGTTGACCGAGCCACTGCATGGCGTCGGCCTGGATGAGGCTGTGCGCGGGCCCGGAGAAGCCGTTCAGGGCCAGGTTGCGGTCGGCCCATTGCAGGTAGGTGTTGGACATATCCACGGTGGTCGTGGTGGCGGCTCCGCCGGCGGCGGCATACACCGAGAAAGCGCCGGTGTAGACGAAGAGGTTCAGCACCCGCTTGCCGACGAACTCGCCACGGACCAGCTGACGGGTAGTGCGGTGATCGAGAAACAGGCCTACGTCGAGGTAGTCCGAAGGGTTGATGATGAAGCGCAGGCCGTTTTCACGCACGATGTATTCCGCGCCGGCCCGGGAAAAGCGCTCGTACTGCCGCAGCCCCGTCTGGCGCTGGCGAAATTTCAGGTAGATCAATTTCGGCGAAATGTCCAGCACCGTGCCGATCACGGCCAGGCAGCCTTCCAGCCAGGCCACGTGGGCATCCGGTTCCATGCCGTGCGGGCGGGCATACTCGGCCACGTGCGCGATGTTCTCGTACACGTCGATGGCCAGCGGAAAATCGGGCATATCGTCGTCGTAGACCCGGTAACAGGTGATGTTCTGCTTCCGCGCCCACTTGCCGATGTGCCGGTACACTTTGCTGAGCCGGTTGGCGAAGGCTTCGAATTGAGCGGGTTGTTCCATGCGGTGGCGTAAACCGGTGCGGTCGTTTAAAACAAGGCGCAAGGACGGATTTTTTCTCCATTTGCCGGCTGGAGAACCGACCGGTATGCGCCAGCCGTTCCAACTTTCCACCAAATAGTAGCGCATTTGCGCGGCGCTTTCTACCTTGCCTGGGTTTTATCAGCTACCAGCCAGCATGCGCTGAGCTTTCCACTGAAGACCTTCGTTGGTGAACCCAGCATTGGGAGCGATGGAGGGGCCTGCGCGTATAACGGGCATATACGCATTGCGGGATAAGTGGATAAAATGGGGGGTAAAGCCTAATGCGGGATAAGTACCGTTTTGAGGGGGTAACACGCAATGCGGGAGTGGAAAAGTTCCATGCAACATTAATTTCAACAATCAACACCTAAATAATAAATAAAAAATGAGAGAGATATCTTTGATCGGCTCCTTTCTGATGCTTTTTGCTGGCTACAGCTTTGCGCAATGTGGTATGAATGAAGTTGAAGTGAAGGTTGAAATCACAACCGATCCTTACGGAAACGAAACTTATTGGACCTTGACCGATTTAACAGGCACGGTTATCCTGCAAGGTGGCCAGGGAGGTGTTTACCAAAACAACACCAGTTACTCAGACAGTATCTGCGTTCTTGCTAATGGTTGCTTTTTCTTTAAGATCTATGATACTTACGGAGACGGCATTTTTGCGCCTAACGGGTATCGTCTTTATGTGAATGAAATCCTGGTTTCCAGCGGTGCCGATGACATCAAGAGTTATGCCGCTGTAACAGCAAGTTGCCCAAATGCATGTAGCATGACACTGGATGCGCTGAATGATCTTCACGCACATATCAATGGCACAATCACACTGAATGCCGGTGAACTGACCCTGATCAGAAATATCTTCGTTCAATTCCCGGATTGTCTCGCCGAAAATGAGTCTGTCATATTGCTTTGTAAAAGTGTGGTTGAAGATTATGACAATCAGATCGGAGCACTTTTTACTACTCCCAAGACCCAAAACGGCTTTTCCAAGAACCCTGCATCTGCTCCCGGCCTGGAAGTAGAACGGGCAATGCTTGCCCTTCAGCAAGGAATATTCGATCAGGTATTTACCCCGGAAGTTTACGCAGATTATCCACAACACATTGATGGTTGGAAGTTCAATTCGTGCTACTCTTTCCCCGGATACGTTGACCCGCCGGCAGATTCATCCGCAAGTCATTCGATGCTGATCCGTGCCAATTTTGAAGACCCGGATGGGATGAACCCATACTACGCTATTAATTTTGAAGGAATGGAGCATGCCCTTCGACCAACCGGCCTGTACTTATCTCCCGGAAGTGTAGTCAGCGTTACGGTGCCAGATAGCTTGGTGGGCCAGGATTATTGGGTTAGGGTGGGTTCTCATGATTGGGATTTGACCGAAAGACCCAATTTTAGACGATTTGACAGGATATCGCGGAGGTTCCCTATTGACGCTACGACCATTGCCGTTTTCAATCCACTTGGAGGAGCGATTTCGATTCTTGTGCCCTACGGCGCCGACGATGGTATCGTCGAGGTTAGCCTGAGTAACGGTGTGGAAGCCCCTTTCTTTTCGCTGAAATCGTTTTATGAAACGCCTGACTTCATCGCAGAACTGAGTAAGCCTGGCCCCTGGGCCGTTTTTGAAACAGACAATGTGATGTACACTATTCCCAAACATTCCATTGTTCCTGGTGAATATGATCTCAAGCAAACCTTGCAGGACTGGGAAACGGCATTACGGGGGGTCAATTCCATTTTAGCCAGACAGATCATTCCCGATAAACACAATATGTACATGATTGCT
>JBKJKS010000445.1:0-3907 GCA_046597295.1 Saprospiraceae bacterium | reverse complement strand
GGCACGCCGGCGGGCGTGGTACCCAGCGCGGCCAGGCTGCTGACGAACAGAAATTTGTCCGGCACGACCTCCGCTTTTTGCAGGGCTGCTATCAGGCGCTGGGTATGACCGAAGTTGCCCGCCGTATAATCATCGCGGTGCAGCGCTTTGGTGATGCCGGCATTGTGGATGACCCGGTCGAAGCGGCCGGTCGTGCGCAGTACGTCGATCATGGCCGCCTCGTCGTGCAACGGCAGGTCGAGCAGCTGCAGGCGCGGATCCTGCAGGCGGCTGCGGTCGCTGCCGGCCCGCACGGTAGCGGTCACGTCGTCGCCCCGCTCCAGGCCCAGGGCGACCAGGTAGCCGCCGATGAAGCCGCTGGCGCCAGTGATCAGGAGGCGGGCCACCGGTCAGAGCGTTTTTTCGTAAATGCGGTGTCGGCGAAACACCCGGCCGCCGATCTGCACGAGGGCGCGGTTCATCAGCGCGTTATTTTCCAGGATCCAGGAAGCTTCTGCCCGCTCGATGCCCTTGCGTAAAGCGGTCTGGAAACTGCGCACGTACAAGCACATATCCAGCCCGATCCGGCGATATTCCGGCAGGATGCCCAAGGCGACCACGCGGACGCTTTTGATGGATTTTCTGCCAAATAAAAATTTGAAAAAACCCGTTGGGAACAATCGTCCGCGCCGGATTTTGATGAATACTTCGTTCAGGTTGGGCACCGTCAGGGCAATGCCGATGGTCGCTCCATCTTTTTCGGCAAAAAATACGAAGTCGGGGTCGAGGGCCATTTTCAGGTCTTTGCCCATCTGCCGTACTTCGGCTTCCGTCATCGGCACGAATCCCAGGTTCTGGTCCCAGGAGGCATTGTAAATCGGCAGGAATTTGTTCACTTCCTGGTCGAAATTTTTCATGTCGATCGTGCGGATCGTAATGCCGCGCCGGGCGAGCCGGGCTTCGAGCCGGACGCCAAAGTCCTACATTTCCGGGGTCAATTGCTGCGGATATAACTCGTAGCTGAGCAAGTCCGCATTTTTCACGAAACCATAGCGGTCGAGAAAATCGGCGTAGTATGGATAGTTATAGGTCGTCAGCACAAAGGGTGGCTCCTCAAAGTGCTCGATCAACACGCCGCAGGTCTCGTTGGTGGAGAGGTTGGTGGGACCGATCACCTTTTCCAGCCCCTGCGCGCGCAGCCAGTCGCCGGCGGTATCCAGCAAGGCCCGGGCAACTTCGAAGTCCTCCACCACGTCGAAGAAGCCGAAAAAGCCGGCTTGTTCCCCCGTGAACTGGATGTAGTTGTTGTTGCGAATAGCGGCGATGCGGCCAAGTATTTTGCCTTCCGGTGACCGGGCCAGGAAGTATTCCGCCTCCGAATGCTGAAAGAATGGACTTTTGGTCCGGTTGAGCAGGGCTTCCTGGGCCATGAACAGTTCCGGCACATAGTTCGGATCACCGGCAAAGAGATCGTGGGGAAAATCGATGAACTGCTGCAAAGCCGCACGGCCTTCCACGCGCTCAATGCGTACGGTAGCGGGCACTTCGGTGACTGGTTGGTCTTTCATGGACGGTGCATTCAACTAAAACTGACGGTTTCAAAAATTTCCAGCCGCTGGGCATTTCGGTACATGATTTCCACCGCCCGGTCGATCTGCTCGAAGGAGTGGGTGGCCATCAGGGAAAAGCGGATGAGCGAATCGGTGCTGCGCACGGCCGGACTGACCACCGGATTGACGAACACACCGTCATCGGCCATCAGGCGGGCGAACTGGAAGGTCTTCAAGTCGTCCCGAATGTAGATTGGCAGGATGGGCGACTCGGTCTTACCGATCTCGAAACCGGCGTTGCGCAGCAGGTCCATGGCGTAGTGGGTGTTTTGCCACAGCTTGTCGATGCGTTCCGGCTCCTGGCGAATAATTTCCAGCGCGGCCAGGGCGCTGGCGGCCGAGGCCGGGGTCATGCTGGCGCTGAAGATGAGGGCCCGGGAATTGTGTTTGAGGTAGTTGATCGTTTCGTAGCTGGCCGCCACGAAACCGCCGAGCGAAGCCAGCGACTTGGAAAAAGTACCCACGATCAGGTCCACCTGGTCGTGCAGACCGAAGTGATCGCCGGTGCCACGGCCCAGGCGGCCGATCACGCCGACGGCGTGGGCATCGTCCACGATCACGGTGGCGTCGTGCGTCTTCGCCAGGCTTACAATCCCCGGCAGGTCGGCAATGTCGCCTTCCATGCTGAAAATACCGTCCATGACGATGATCTTGGCGCCATCGCCTTCCACGCGGCGCAGCTGTTGCTCCAGGGACTGCATATCGTTATGGCGGTATTTGACCACTTTGCCAAAGGAGAGGCGGGTGCCGTCGATGATGGACGCGTGGACCAGTTCATCGATGAAGATGTAGTCGTTGCGACCGGCCAGCGGAGCAATAGCGCCCAGATTGGCCTGAAAACCGGTGCTGTACAGCAGTACAGCCTCTTTATGCAGGTAGTCGGCCAGGGCTTCTTCCAGCTCCAGGTGGATCTTGAGGGTGCCGTTCAGGAACCGCGAGCCGGCGCAGCCGGTGCCATACTGTTGGATTGCCCGGTTAGCCGCTTCTTTGAGTTTGGGGTGGTTGGTGAGGCCCAGGTAACTGTTGGAGCCGAACATCAGCACCGATTTACCACCAATGATGACCTCTGTATCCTGTTCGGACTCTATCGTGCGAAAATACGGGTACAGGTTTGCGTCCTTCAATTTTTGGGGAGCATCATAGCTGCGAATCTTGTGCAGAAGGCTTTGGTTCATGCCGTTTAATTTAGGAGGAGACAATGTATATTTATAGGAAAACAGACTCCGCTGCCCGCTTTTCTACCCAAAGAGTATTAAATAAAAAGATGATTATGAACCGGTTGCTTGCTCGCAGGCGCCAAAACAGCTGCGTCAAAATTGGGAAGATGTATCGTTGCGGGTGCTGGGGCGCATAAATTCCGCACTCCAACAACCGTCCTGAATAATGGTTGACGGCGCTTGGTTCCCCGCTTACAACTCCAGGCCGCGAATGATCAGATCGCCGGCGTATTCGGCCCGCTCCGTCATCAACTGTTCAAAAGCCTGCTGATCGAGCCCCATGGACATTTTGACCATGGGCTGGGCCAGATAAGGAAACATAATGATGGCCTGAATACTCATCCACAATTGACGCGGGCAAACCGGGCGAATGCGTCCGGCCTGCTGCTCCTGTTCCACCAATGCGCTGAAGTCCTGAAAGATCGCGCCATACCCATCGTCATTGGGCTGCCGGCACTGCATCCGGTCGGGGTTGCTGTGCATTTCATTCAGGACGAAGATCGGCAGGTAAGGCGCGGCCTGCAACTTCTGCAGGTCTTTGCGCAGCACCAGTCGCAACTTATCAAAGAACGGTAAATCCGAGCGCAAAATAGCGGTAATGTCCGATAAGAACTTGCGGGATTCCTGATCGAAAATGATTTGGAAGAGCTTGTCTTTGGTCCGGAAGTAATAGTGCAGCAGCGCCTGATTGATGTTGGCTGCCGTGGCTATATCGCACATCCGTGCCGCGGCGAAGCCCTTTTGCATAAACACTTTACGCGCCGCCTCCACAATGGTCACTTCCGTAGTGCCTGCTGATGACATGATTTAATTTCCTTGTTTAACCAGTTGATCAATATCTGCAAAGGTATAGGCGCCGCTCCGGATAAATCAACCGGGTTGACCGGTTTTTCGACAGAATACGTTGGCCGTGCCGCCGGGAGCGCGTCGAAGGCAGCGGTAAGTCGTTGATGATGAATGATTTGCAGATATATTTTATAAAAGCCCGTACCTGTTTCCGGCCAGGTTTTTTGTCGGGATTACCGCCCGGCGCTTTTTGAAAAGGGGCTTTTGGGTCCCTGCCAGGGCTGCAGGCCAGCCAGCGGCGGGCAGGGACTGCGC
>JBKJKS010000415.1:0-4970 GCA_046597295.1 Saprospiraceae bacterium | reverse complement strand
CAACTATTAATAGTGCATCATACCTGCTTAAACCTAAACTCACCCGCTATGGCCGGCACCTTCACCCAGATTTATGTCCATATCGTTTTTGCGGTGAAACATCGCGCCGCCTTGATTCACCGATCCTGGCGCGATGAGTTAGAGCAATACGTCACCGGGATCGTTGAAAATCACGGCCATAAATTGCTGGCCGTTGGCGCTCAACCCGACCATATCCACATTTTTATCGGCCAAAAGCCAGTGCATTCTATCCCCAAACTGGTCGAAGAGATCAAAACTTCCACTAACCACTGGATTAAAGAAAAAAAATTCTGCCGCTTCAAATTCGATTGGCAAATTGGCTATGGGGCCTTCTCTCACAGCCGCTCGCAATTGAGCGTCGTCATTCAGTACGTGCGGAACCAGGACAGCCACCACCGCAAACAAGCGTTTCGGGAAGAATATCTCGCGATGTTGCAAAAAAACGACATTGCCTTCGAAGAGAAATATGTGTTTGAGTTTTTCCCCGATGTATTGGGTTGGGAAGAAGAATGACCAATCACACAATAATCTCTTCTCAAAGCTGTCATTGCCTACTTTTGCACAATAAATAGCCCCTCTCTCCCTTTTTACTTACTATCAAAACCTGTTAACCATGAAAGCAACCGTCCATGCCCTCTTCGTCGGCATCAACCAGTACGAAGGCAACGTCGTCATCGATCGCATCGCCACCTTTCCGCCTCTGGGCGGCTGCGTCAACGACGTGGTCGCCGTACGCGAACTGCTCGAAAAAGATGCATCCATCGACCTGCAGGCCCTGAGCCTCACCGACCGGCAGGCCACCAAAGCCAACATTGTCAAAGCCTTCGAGGAGCACCTCGGCCAGGCTGGCCCCGACGACGTGGTGCTATTCTACTACTCCGGCCACGGCACCGTGGAGCAGGCCGACACCGACGTCTGGACGGCTGAGAGCGACGGGCGGCTGGAGGGCATTGTCTGCTACTACACCCAGGGCGAAAGTGGTAAATTTCTGCTCAGCGACAAGGAACTGCGCTACCTGCTGGCCAAGCTGTACAAAAAGACCAAGGCCCACATCGTCACCATTTTTGACTGCTGCCACTCCGGCGATAACACCCGCGCCGTGTTGGATACCGCCATAACCAACAAGCGGCCGCAATTCCGCTCGGGCTTCCTCACCTTCCCGCAGCGGAACTGGAGCGATTTTGTCTTCGCGGAGCAGTACCAACCCGAATTTTTTAAAGGCAAGGGCATCGATGATGCGCTGCCCCCCGGCCGCTACGTGCAGATCAGCGCCTGCGAAAGCAATGAATCGGCGCTGGAAACCCGCGGCCACGGCGTGCTCACCACCCACCTGCTGGATGCACTGAAGCAGACCGGCGGCAACCTTTCCTACCGCGACCTGGCCAGCCGCATCCGTAACCAGACCCGGTATTTGTTCGAGCAACGGCCCCGGCTGTACACACCCAACGACGCCTCCGAACTCGCCGACCTGGGTTTTCTGAAAAAACCGGCCGGCGCCATGGCCACGCAGGCCCAACTCATCTATAATGCCGCCGGCGAGTACCGCCTGGACCGGGGCATCCTGCACCACGTGGAACCGGGTGTGACTACGGTGAACACCTTCGGCAAAGACGGCCGGCCCGTGACCGGTACGGTCACCAGTGCCGAACTTGACGCAGCCGTGGTGGAGTTTGCCCACGAAGATTTAATGAATTTGCCCCGCACTTCCCAGCCAGCTACCCTCGACAACCTGTCCGGTCGGGTCGTGCGCGTACAGTTGGTCAATAAAGACTTACAGGACCGTCCGCTGCAAAGTCTGCTCTTTGCCCTGAACCAGCCTGAAAACGCCGCTTACCTCGCCTTTGAGGACGATCCAGCCGCAGCAGACTATGCCCTGGTGCTGTGGCGCGGCCTGGCCTATTTCGTCCGGCCCGGCGATCTGTTCCGCCCGCTGGTACTGCCGGTGAAAACCGCCGGCAAAGGCGCCGCGCAGAAAATCGCCCGGCAGCTGCGCCATATTTCGCAGTGGAAATTCATCGAAGGACTGCAGAATGCTGCTTCACCGCTGCCGGCAAGCAACCTGCAAGTGGAATTTTTTGCGGTCGATGCGGACGGAATAACGGAAACACCGCTGATACCCGCCCAGCATAACGAGCTGCACGTGGCCCTCAGCCAGCGCCCGAATCCGACCGGTCCGGGCCAGCGCTGGGCGGCGAGCCTGAAAATAAAGATCACCAACCAAGGCACTGCCGACCTGTACGTGGCCGCGCCCTATTGTTCCTACGATTTTTCCTGCAGTACGCAGGCTTTGCTCAACCCCCCGGTGGTTATGCTGAGCAAGGGCGAAAGCAAGTGGTTGCGCGATCACAAAAATTCCCTGATCAATTTCAAACTCAATGACACGGTGCGGCTGTACAATTGGCCGGAAAGCCGGGAGACGCTGAAGGTCCTCTTCAGCAACGTACCGTTTGAAAATGTCGCC
This sequence comes from Saprospiraceae bacterium, assembly GCA_046597295.1. Taxonomy (GTDB): domain Bacteria; phylum Bacteroidota; class Bacteroidia; order Chitinophagales; family Saprospiraceae; genus M3007. The sequence goes on along the minus strand of JBKJKS010000415.1, from coordinate 2,488 downwards.
GCGCTGGAACTCCCCGCTTTGCCGGCGCCACCAGCCCTGAACGGAACCCGCAGCAGCATGGATGACGACGACGAGGACCGTGGCGGCAAACGGCAAAACTTAAAGAGCTGGAACAGCCTGGATTATAAGATCGTCATTGCCAATCCCCGCTACAACCAGGTGGACAAGGGCGAACTGGAAAGCATTTTCAGCGAAGAGAACGCCGGTACAGAGGCCAATGCCGACCTCGCGCATTTTATGACCGGCCTGTACTTTGAAAAAAACAGCGGCCTCAACGGGGGCATGACCCTGAAAAGCGGGATCCAGGCGGGCGAAAAAGGCCTGTGGTGGAACACCCTGCTGGCCGGCGCCAACAAGTGGTCCAATTACTGGCGCAACCGGGCGTATAATTCAACCACCCAGGAGTTCCCCGACCGTCCCAAGATGCTTTCGGAGGGCGATTCCTGGTTCCAGCATCCGACCATCGCCGACATCATCGACCATGTGTCCAAGTTCTATCCGGTGCACTGCCTGGCTGCGGCGGGCGACACCATTCGCAACTGGGCCCGCACCGGAAAGATTTTTGAGGCGGTAGCCGAACACCAGCCGAGTGTGCTGCTACTAAGCGGCGGCGGCAACGATATTCTGGGCGAAGCCATGGTCAAATTCCTGGCCGATAAGTACGACGACGCACCGGAAGGGGAACAGAGCGCCCGGTTTTTCGGCGAGGTCTTTCAGCCCGAGCTGCAGGCACTGATCGGAGAATACCGCACCATTTTTTCCTATTTCAAAACCAACTACCCGACCATGCCCGTTCTGATCCATGGGTACGACTATCCGCGCCCGCTGGCATCAGATTCCAAGGAGACCAGCTGGCTGGGCAAATACCTGACGGAGAAAAAAATTATGCGCGAAAAGGACCGTACCGGCGCCGTGCGCTACATGATGGATCAGTTCAACGAACAAATGGAAGCCATGGCGGCCGAATTTCCCGGACAGGTGTACTACCTCAACCTGCGCGGCATTGCCCGCGACGACCAGTGGAGCGACGAAATCCACCCGAATGCCGATGGTTTTCAGGATATTTCGCAGCGCTTCGTGCTGAAAATCAACGAACTGCTGTCAGCAAAGCAGTCGGGACAAAACGCGCTCTCCGTCGTAGTGCCCTAACCTTTCTACTTTCTTTCATCCTTTCGACCAACTTTTACCATGGGTTTTCAATTGCGCATTTGTAGAAACAAGACCACCGATCTGCTCCGCGACACCTTCCATGCCACGCCGGTGACTCCACCGGAAGCTACTATTCGTCCGCTGTTCGTCCTCTCGCGGCTGGATGGCAAAGTGAGCCGCCGCGGCGATCTGAAATTTCTTTTTCCCAAAAAATACCACAAGAGCCTGAACCTCGAGTTCAGCCATAACCGGGTGGCCGACACCGCCCTCCAACGCACGCAGAAAGTGGACATGGGGCTGGGGGTGAACATCATGGGCGCGCTGCTGCAGGGTTTCAAGATCGACACGGCGCCCGTGACGGCTGCGCTGAGCGGCGCCAAAGAAATTTCCTTTTCTTTCACCAACATCGAGCGCGTTTCGGTCGACGTGAATGAACTCGGGGCGGCCCTGTCGGGGAAGCACCTCGATCTCGACAACGCTTCAGCCAAGATTTTTCTGGGCGACGATAATCCTTCCGAAATGCTGCTGGTCACCGACGTGCTGTCTTCGAATATGATGGCGGTCAATACCGAATCCACCAACGGCCAGGATTTTAAGATTGATCTCGCGGCCCTGGAGTCAGTCATTGCCTCGGCTGACCTGAAAGTGAAAGTGGAAAAGCACCAGAACAACAGCATCGTTTTTCAGGGCGAAGAAGCGCTCACTTTCGCCTTTACCTGTATCCGGGTCTACGTAGACCCGCAGACCGGCACCCTCACGCTTGGCGAGTCGGTGGAAGTGCGCGCCGCGCGGGAAGCTAAAGCCGGCGGTCTCGAGAGTGCCCCGCCGCCGCAGGAATTCGTACAGCTCGATGACGATCCGCTGACGCCGGGCTTCCTGTCCTGGGATTAGGGAAAAGTTCCGTTTCAACGTTAAGGCTTACCTTTGCCGCCCGCCTGGAAACATTTTTTTTCACGCACCTCCAAATTCAACTAGACCACCGCATGCGCACCCTTCTTTTTTGTTTTTTCCTCGCCCCCGCCGCCCTGCTGGCGCAGGGCATCCAATTCCAATCCAACACCTGGGCGGATATTCTGGCCAAAGCCAAGGCCGACCAGAAACTCGTTTTTCTGGATGCCTACGCCGCCTGGTGCGGTCCCTGCAAGGCGATGGCCAAACAAACCTTCACCGACAGCGAAGTGGCTAAACTTTACAATGCCCAATTCATCAACGCCAAGATCGATATGGAAAAAGGCGAAGGGCCCGGACTCGCGTCCCGCTACCAGGTAGAGGCCTACCCGACCTTGCTTTTCGTGGACGGCGATGGCGCTGTGGTGCACCGTGCCCTGGGCTACCACGA
>JBKJKS010000337.1:0-7145 GCA_046597295.1 Saprospiraceae bacterium | reverse complement strand
AGATCGACATCGATCTCATTTTCAAGAACACCGACACCGCCGGCAATCCACGGATTGAACGGGTGTCTTATCAGTTTGAGCTGGTGAAGTAGTTATTGGTTATTGGTTATTGGTGGTTGGTTATTGGGAAAATGGTCCCTTGTTCCCCTTTGTAATCCGGAGCAAACGACCATTTTCCCAATAACCAATAACCAATAACTAAACCGCTTCCTGGTACGCTTCGATCGGCGGACAGGTACAGATCAGGTTCCGGTCGCCGTAAGCCTGGTCCACCCGGCCCACCGTGGCCCAGAATTTGAAACCCTGCCGCAAATAAGGCAGGGGGTAAGCGGCCTTTTCGCGGCTGTATTTATACGGCCACTCGTCGGCGGTGACGACTTCGCAGGTGTGGGGCGCATTGTGCAGCGGGTTATCATCCGCGTCGAATTCGCCGGCCGCGATGGCGTCTATTTCCTGGCGAATAGCCAGCAGGGCGTCGCAAAAGCGGTCGATCTCGGCTTTACTTTCACTTTCCGTCGGTTCGATCATGATGGTGCCGGCCACCGGGAAGGACAGCGTCGGCGCGTGGAAACCGTAGTCCATGAGGCGCTTGGCGACATCTTCGGCGCTGACCAGACTTTTAAAAGGCCGCAAATCCAAAATCAGCTCGTGCGCCGACCGGCCTTTTTCACCGGTGTACAGCACCGGATAAGCCGCTTCCAGCCGGGCTTTGATATAATTGGCATTCAGGATGGCGTAGCGCGTGGCATCGGTGACGCCTGCTGCGCCCAGCATCCGGATGTAGGCGTAGGAGATCAGCAGGATGCTGGCACTGCCCCAGGGCGCGGCGCTCACCGCCGTCGTGCCAGTCGTACCTTCGGGCAAGGCCGGCACGACGGCATGGTTGGGCAGGTAAGGTGCCAGGCTGGCATTGCAGCAAATGGGCCCCATGCCGGGGCCGCCGCCGCCGTGCGGAATGGAAAAGGTCTTGTGCAGGTTGAGGTGACACACGTCCGCACCGATAATGGCCGGACTGGTCAGACCCACCTGGGCGTTCATGTTCGCGCCGTCCATGTAGACTTTGCCCCCGTGCTGGTGGATGGTGGCGCAGATCTCATTGATGGCCGTTTCGAACACGCCGTGCGTACTCGGATAGGTCACCATCAGGCAGGACAAGTTTTCCGCATAGCGCTCCGCTTTAGCCTTTAGGTCGGAGAGTTCGATGTTGCCGCGTTCATCGCAGGCCACCACCACGACGTCCATGCCGGCCATGACGGCGCTGGCCGGGTTGGTGCCATGCGCCGACTGCGGGATGAGCGCGACATTCCGGTGTTCATCGCCCCGGGCCAGGTGGTAGGCGCGGATGGCCATCAGGCCAGCATACTCGCCCTGCGCACCCGAGTTGGGCTGCAAAGAGCAGGCTTCGAAGCCCGTTATTTCACATAAATACTGCTCCAGTTCGTGGATAATCCGGGCGTAACCCTGGGTTTGATCCGCCGGGGCAAAGGGGTGAATGTTGGCAAAACTTTCCCAACTCACCGGGATCAACTGCGTGGCGGCGTTAAGTTTCATCGTACAGGAACCCAGCGAGATCATCGAATGGGTCAGCGATAAGTCCTTGTTTTCCAACCGTTTGAGATAGCGCATCATATCGCTCTCCGTGTGGTAGGAATTGAAGACCGGATGGGTCAGGTAAGGGCTGTCGCGCGCCAGATCCGCCGGAAAGAGGAAGGCGGAAGGAGGAACGATAGCGGACCCGGACAGCCCGAAAATTTCCGCAATGTCTTGTAAACCTTCTTCCGTCGTGGTCTCGTCGAGAGAGATTTGCGCGGCCTGATCGGTGTAGAAAAAGTTAACGTTCGCCGCTACGGCTTTGGATCGGATGTCGGCTAACTGATCGCCGGTCAATTCAATGCGCAGGGTGTCGAAAAAATGGGCATTGGAAAGCCGGAAGCCGCCTTGTTCCAGCGCAGCCGCTAGTGCTGCGGCCATGGCGTGGGTACGGGCGGCAATATCCCGGATACCCGTAGGGCCGTGGTACACGGCGTACATCGCGGCCATGTTGGAGAGCAGGGCCTGCGCCGTGCAAATATTCGAAGTCGCTTTTTCGCGACGAATATGCTGCTCCCGGGTTTGCAGGGCCATGCGCAGGGCGCGGTTGCCGTGCCTGTCCACCGAAACACCGATGATGCGGCCTGGAATCTGGCGCTTGAACTCGTCGGAGCAGGCGAAATAGGCGGCGTGGGGGCCGCCATAGCCCATCGGTACGCCAAAGCGCTGGGTCAGACCCACCGCCACGTCGGCGCCCCATTCGCCGGGCGGCTTCAACAAGGCCAGGGCCAGGATGTCGGCCGCCACGGCAACATAAGCGCCGCGCGCCTTGGCTTGCTCCACGAACGCGCGGTAATCTTCCACACTGCCCTGACAGTCCGGATATTGCAGCAGCACACCGAAGGTTTTTTCGGAAAAATCATAGGTCTTCCAGTCGCCGATCACCAGTTGAATACCGTGGGGCAAAGCCCGCGTTTTCAGTACGTCGATGGTCTGGGGGAACACCTTATCGGACACGAAAAACGCATTGGCTTCCGTACCGGCTTTGGCGCGTTTGTTCTTCTCGGCGTAGAACATATGCATGGCTTCGGCCGCCGCCGTAGCTTCGTCGAGCAAACTGGCGTTGGCGATGGGCAATGCGGTCAGGTCGCTGACCATCGTCTGGAAATTGAGCAGGCTCTCCAGGCGACCCTGGGCAATCTCGGCCTGGTAAGGCGTATACTGGGTGTACCAGCCCGGATTTTGAAACAGGTTGCGGGCAATGACCGACGGCGTAATGGTGCCATAGTAGCCCATCCCAATATAATTATGGGTCACCCGATTGAGCTGCGCCGTTTTTTTCAAGGCTTGCAAATACTCGAACTCGGAAAGGGCCGGCGGCAGGTCGAGCGGTTTTTGCAAACGAATATGGTCCGGTACAGTCTGTCCGATGAGTTCATCCAGGGAACCGACGTTCAATACCTGTAACATGGCCTGGGTGTCCCCTTCGCCGGGGCCTATATGCCGACTGGCGAAACGGTCGGGATGCGGAAATTGACTCATGAAAAATGAGTGAATGGGTGAGTGTGTGAATGGATGGACGGTGAAGGTCAAAAAACAACGCGAAGGTAAAGATTGTTCGCCGCCATGCCCCCACCCCACCGGCCGGGCCTTCCGCTTTTTTTCAAGTCTGGAATGATTCTGAATGTTAGACATTTGTGCATCCGTTCCATTCCCCGGTCACCATGTACCCAGCCAAACTGCTTCTTTTCGGCGAACACCTGCTGCTACTCGGCGCGCCGGCCGTGGCGGTGCCCGTACCGGCTTTTGGCGGACGTTGGGCCTGGCAGGACCGGCCGGCGGCGGCATCCAACTTAATGGCTTTTCTGGACAGCCTGGTCGCGGATGCTGCACAAGTTATTGATACGGATCATTTTAGACAAGATATAGCCGGGGGCATTTTTTTCGATTCCAACATTCCGCGGGGTTATGGACTGGGCAGTTCGGGCACCCTGTGTGCCGCGGTATACGACCGCTACGGACGAAATAAAACGAAAGAGCTGTCCGCCCTGAAAGCCATTTTTGCCGGCATGGAAAGCTTTTTTCATGGCCATAGCTCGGGCATAGATCCATTGACGAGCTATTTGGGCCAGCCCGTTCTGATCGAAAACCAGACCGAAGTACGGGTTATTCCAGCTGCTGCCTGGCCGGATCCGCCGCGGGTCTTCCTGCTGGACTCCAACTTGCCGCGCCGGACCGGGCCATTGGTACAGTGGTTTCTGGAGCAAAGCCGGCAGCCGGATTGGCGAGCCAGGCTGGCGGCTGAATTGCTGCCATCCCACCATGCCATGGTGCAGGGCTGGTTGCAGGGGCAGCCGACCGTTTTCTGGCCGGCGCTTCGTCAGGTTTCGCGTTTTCAGTTCGCCCATTTTCACCCGATGGTGCCGGCTTCGCTGCGCCATATCTGGCAGGAAAGCCTGGGGAGTGACGGGCTGACCTTCAAGATCTGTGGCGCCGGTGGCGGTGGATTTCTGCTGGGTTTTGCCCGAGATCAGGCCGCTGTTAACGCTTTGCAGGCAACGCATACCCTGGTTTTTCCTTTTGATGATCAAATGCCTCTGACAACATGAGCATCGACCAACGACTTCGACCGGCCCTGTGGGTGTTTGCCGCGCTGCTGCTGCTGGCCCTGCTGCGCGATGTACTGGCCAATGGCCGCCCATTATTCTGCCGCATCGAAGGCCGGACCTTCTATCCCGGCCTGCGCAGCATGCTGATTCGGCCGGAAATAATCTACGGGCATCCGATTGCCGATTCCCTGGAACGTAATGACGGCTGGCGCAACTACCAAAAATACGAAGCCGTGCTGTTTGCGCCCATCCCATTCTCGCCGGGCGAAAAAGAACCACGCCAGGACGGCAAACTGGAAGCGCAACCGCCGGGCAGCCGGGCCAACGACGGTGGGCGCGGCTACCGGCACTGGTTGGGTACCGACGCCGACGGACGCGATGTCAGCGCCGGCCTGATCGCCGGCGCCCGGACCGCCCTGCTCACCGGCCTGGTGGCCATGGGCATCGCTTTCCTGATCGGGACAATCCTGGGGGCGCTGGCTGGCTTCTGGGGCGACGACCGGCTGCAGACCCGGGTGGGCCGGTTCGCGACTACCCTGCTGGGGCTGCCGGTGGCCTGGTTTTATGCCTTTGTCGCCGGACCAACCGTACCGCCCACTGCTGGGGAGGGGGTAAAGAATGTGCTGGTCTTCGCGCTTATTCTCCTGGCCTTCCAGCTGATTGGTAAATGGCTGGGTCGTTTACCCGGACTGTCCAAACCCATTGTGCTACCCGTCGACCTGTTGGTCATGCGGGTTGCGGAAGTTTTCAACGCGCTGCCCAAGTTTATTTTTCTGCTCATCATCGCCCGGCTGCTGGATAACAACCAGTCCATCTGGCTGATGATTGCCCTGATCGGCGCATTTAGCTGGCCCGGCGTAGCCAGCCTGGTCCGCGCCGAACTGCTGCGGGTCCGGGCGCTCGACTACGTGACGGCCGCCCGCGGATTGGGTCTGCCGGAAATCCGGGTGCTCTGGCGCCATGCCTTACCCAACGCCCTGCGGGCTGCTTACACGGCGGCGGCGCTCGGTGTAGCCGGCGCCATCTTGCTGGAAGCGGCGCTTTCCTTCCTGGGTCTTACCGGCGCAGGAACGGAGGGTGCTTCCTGGGGCATGCTGCTGAACAGCGCCCGGGAAACCCGCACGGCCTGGTGGCTGGCCCTGCCCGCAGGCATAGCCATTTGTATTACGGTTCTGGCCCTCCACCAGGTGGGCGAAGTGCTGAGCGAGCAACAGGGTAACGCGGTAACGCGGATTAAACGGATAAAAAGAGGATTAAACGGATAAAAATGGGATGTACGCAGATTACAAAATCCGCGTAAATCTGCTCTTATCTGCATAATCCGCGTTGCACTGTTACTCCACGATCACGATCTCTCCCGGCGCCACGCCCACCGGAAAAGAGCCCACTTGCTCCCCGGTCGGCTTGCGGATCACCACCACGCCGGCGGAGGAAAAATCTTTCGGATCGGCACAGTACAAGTCGCCGGTGACCGGGTGGCAGGCCAGACCATAGGCCGCCTGATCGAAGCTTTTTTGCAATCCCGCATTACTATAGGCATACACGGCACCGCCACCGATGAAATAATAGGCATTGCCGTCCGGAGAAGCCACCAGGTCATCCGTACCCGGTACTGTGGCCACGCCCGAAAGGTTGGGCGCGTCGGCTTTGGTCAGCCAGCCTGTGGCGTTGGGGTCTGTATAATCGCCCCTGCACAGCACAGCGAAGGGATAGGTGCTCACGCCGGCCGCTTTAGCCAGGCCGATCGGATTACGTTGTCCGAAAACAGGCTCGCTGATCGAGCCGTTTTCGGTCGCCGTGAAAATGTGCGAAACGGTGGAATCCACGCCGAAACCACCGGAATTGGCCACCCACAACACGCCGTCAGCGATCAGCATTTTCTCCGGGCCGGAGCCGGTCGGAATGGTTTTGACGATCTCGTTGGTCTGCAGGTCCACTTTGGCAATACTGCCATTCAGCCCGTTCGTGCCCCATTGGCTGATGTAGCCGTATCGATCGTCGCGCGGCAAAAAAAAGCGAGGCATGATCAACCCAACAATGGTATCGAGAAAGGCGAACGTCCCAGCGTCCACGACCACTACCTGGTTGCGGCCATTGACGACAATATAGCCCTTACCGTTGTGAAAGGTCAGCGACTGCACAAACTGGCCGAGCGCCGCCCCGTTATTGGCTTTACCGAAAATGTCCTGCTCCGTCTCGCCGGTGGCTGGATCGTGCCAGGTAATGGTACCTGTGCCACCGAAGGGTCCTTCGTTGACCACGAATACGCCTTTTTCATAGCGGCCCGGCATAGGATCGAGTTCGGGATCAGGTGCACAGGCAGGAAATAGGAAAATGCTGCCCAGCAGCAGGGAGAGCAGCCAGGCTGCGAAAATGTTGACTTTCATTTCTATTGTATAAATAGTGGAAAATGAAAGGCAACGGGAAAAAATGGGCAAGCCCCGCAACAAGGCAGGGACGAAGCATCGTCCGCCATGCGGCCTGGGCTGCACCAAGACTTTCTAACCCGAAGCCCGGTGAATAAGAACAGTAGTTGGCAGGTCTTCTGGCTCGTTTCTGCGAAGAGCGCCTTCCCATCCTGCCAGGGGCAGTACAGTGGCTTTGTGCGCTTCGCGCCTGTCCGGCAAAACCGGACCTGAAACTTACAGCAGCGGGTACTGCCCCGGATTTGCACCGGTGTTCCCTTTTCATCCCGGTGCGCGTAGGGCAAAAAGGAACGCGGATGACGCGGATTTTTACGGATCAACACGGATTTTCAAAATCCGCGCAAATCCGTTCGATCCGCGTCATCCGCGTTCCCATCACGCTAGCGGCGTACCGGGAACCAACTACCGGCGGCGAAGGTAATGCAGTAGGCCGGACTTCCAAGTCCGGCCTACTGCGCGCGACGGACTAGGAAGTCCGTCGTACCTAAAAAACGTCGGCCAGCAAGAAGCTGACCGACGTTGCAGGCCGGACCTCCAGGTCCAGCTACCGTACGCGCGACGGACTTGGAGGTCCGTCATA
>JBKJKS010000296.1:0-2876 GCA_046597295.1 Saprospiraceae bacterium | reverse complement strand
TCCAGCAGGGAATAGCTGTTGTGCTGGGTGTTGTCGTGCTTACCCATGACCGTACCGACACTATACCAGATAGTTTCATTCATGGAATGCTCCACCGTGTACATATAGTCATCGCCTTCCGGCAGCGTTTCCCAGTTCACCAGCACCGAAGCGGGTCCCTGCTGGAAAGCGTTGATCTGGGTGATGAAGGAGTAGCAACCGGGGGTACCGGCGGCCTTCACCGTGATCGTCACGATATTAGACTCCAGGAAATACACGCAACCGGCCCGGCGGGCACAACGCATGAAGAAGGAGGTTTCAAACAACGGACCCGGCTGGTAGGAAGGATTGGTAGCACCGGCAATGAATACCCAGTTGGGCGGACCAGGACCAAGATCGACCAGTTGCATCCATTGGTACTGAATAGCACCGGAGCCGCCGGAGGGTGGCTGGACGGGAACGAGCAGTGCGGGCACATCACCTTCACAGATCGTCTGATCACAGCAGATAATACCCGCATTCAGGACATTATCGCAAATAATGTTAATGCCGGCATCCAGGCAAAGGTTGTCGGCCTGACCCGCCACGATCGTAAACGGATCGGTTTTACCATTGGCTTTGGCATCGCTGTCCTGGCAATCGTTGTTGACGTAGTCTTTCTGCGTAAATTCGTAACCACCCGGCAGGCCGGAGAACATCAGCACGTAAGTACCCGGCGTGATACAGCCAAATTCGTACTTACCATTGGAGTTGGTCGTGGTGGTTTGCGATACCACGTCATCCGCATTGCCAAATACACCATCCGGTCCCGGTTTGATGAGCATGACCGTAAAGTTGGGTACGCCGGGTTCGGGCGCATCCTGGTGACCGTCCTGATCGTTGTCATACCATACGAAATCACCGATCTTAATGCCATTAGACGCAAAACCGATCGTAACCGAAGCCGTACCGGTACAACCGGCAGCATCCGTAACGGTCACCGTGTGCACACCGGCAGCCAGGTTGACCGCAGTGGCCGTCATTTCGCCATTATCCCATTTGAAGGTATAGGGTGCTGCACCATTGGTAGCGCTGGCCGTTGCGCTGCCGGGCTGGTCGCACTTGGCATTGGAAGAAGCCGTAATAATTACGTTCGGGGGCAAAGCAGCGGCAATGCTGACCGTAGCGGTAGCCGTACAGCCGGCCGCATCGGTGACCGTGACCGTGTAGCTGCCGGCGCCCAGATTGGTCACCGTGGCCGTCATGGCGCCATTGCTCCATTTGAAAGTATAAGGCGCCGTACCACCCGTAGCGCCGGCAGTAGCCGAACCGCCCGTGGTACAAGCCGCCCCGCTGCTGGAAGAAATCACGGCGGTCGGGGCGCCGACCTGGGTAATCGTGACCATACCCACCGTGGCACAGCCGGCCGGGTCGGTGACCGTTACTTTATGTGCGCCGGGAGTGAGGTTCGTGGCCGTAGCGCTGGTCTGGCCATTGTCCCACAAGTACGTAAAGGGGCCGCTGCCGCTGTTAATGGTGACGGTAGCGCTGCCGCCTGCGGTGCAGGTGGCGCTGGTGTTAGCGGTGACCGATATGTTCGGTCCCTGCGATTGGCCAATCGTCACCGTAGCCGTACTGACGCATCCGCTGGCATCCGTTACCTTCACCGTATGTGGACCGGCGCCCAAGCTGGTCGCCGTAGCGCCCGTTTGGCCATTGTCCCACAAATAGGTGTAAGGCGGTGTACCGCCCGTAACCGTGACGGTCGCACTGCCGCCCACCAGACAGGTGGCGTTGGAATTAAGCGTAACCGTTAACACCAAAACGGAAGCGGAGGGAATATTCGTCGTACCCACCCCCGTACAACCGGTCGTGATGTCGGTCACGGTCACGCTGTGCGGACCGGCCGATAAATTGGTTACCGTCTGCGTGGTGGCGCCATTATCCCAGGAGTAAGCATAGTTGCCGGTGCCGCCGGCGGCGGTGGCCGTCGCGCTTCCGGTGGGCAGACAGCCGGCGCCATTCATCATGGTCACCGTTACCGTCAGGCCCGTATTAGATCCACCGACTGTCAATTGTTTGACTGCCGTACAGGCATTGGCATCCGTCACCGTGACGGAATAGTTACCTGGGAAAACGGAGATCGTGGAGTTACTGGAACCCGTGCTCCATAGTAACACGTAGGGCGGCGTGCCACCCGAAGGGGTGACCGTAGCCGAGCCGGGTAGCCCGCACAGGGCATTGGTCATGGTCATGCCGACCACTAATTGTGGTGGCTGGGTGATCGTCACGGTATGCAGGTTGGTGCAACCGTTGGCGTCGGTCACCACCACGGAATAATTGCCCGGGGCCAGGTTGAACAGGTCCTGGGTGTTGGCGCCGTTGTTCCACTGGAAGGTGTAAGGAGGGGTACCAGTCATTACGCCGATGTGGATGAAGCCGTTGTTGAACCCAAAACAGGTCACGTTTTCGCTGCTGTCGATCACCCAAATACCTTCGTTCTGAAAGACGATCACGGCGCTGGCCGCAGCCGTACAGCCTTTGGCATCCGTCACCGTAACGGTGTAGGTACCGGCCGATAAACCGGTGATCAAAGGGGTGACCGCTCCGGTGCTCCACAAATAGGAATAAGGAGGGGTGCCGCCGTAAGGCGTTACCGATGCCTGTCCATCCGGCGCGAAGCTGCACAGCTGTTGCTGCTGCACGTTGATGGTTACACCGAGCTGGGTGGGCTGGGTAATGGTAGCCGAAATGATGGCGAAGCCCAGATCTATGTCGGTGATCGTAACCGTATACGTACCCGGGCAAAGACCGGTGATCGTAGCCGTGGTGGCGCCATTACTCCAGTTATAGGTATAGGGCGCCCAGCCGCCTGCCCCCGTAGCGGTAGCCGAGCCATTGCAAAGGCCAAAGCAGGT
>JBKJKS010000207.1:0-2690 GCA_046597295.1 Saprospiraceae bacterium | reverse complement strand
TAAAAATGCCGCGCCCATGGGTCGCCAGGACGAGGTCGTTGGTTTTGGGGTGGATCACGATGTCGCGCACCGCCACGTATTCGGGCAATTTTGACTTGTACAGCACCCAGCTTTGGCCACCGTCGTTGCTGATGTACAGGCCGAACTCCGTACCGAGAAACAGCAGGTTGCGGTTTTCCAGGTCCTCCACGAGCACGTGGGCATAGCCTTGTAACACTTTATCACTGCTGAGCAACGTCCACGTTTTACCGCCGTCGGCGGTTTTGGCGGCGTAGGTCTGCAGGTCGCCGTAGGCATGGTTATCGAAAGTCGCGTAGGCTACGTTGGCGTCGAAACGGCTGGGCGTGACCCGGCTCACCCAGGCGCCGGCCGGCACCCCGGGCATATTTTTGGACAGGAGTTCCCAGGTTTTGCCGCCGTCGCGGGTCACCTGGATATTCCCATCGTCCGTGCCCACGAAAATCAGGTTTTCATCCAGGGGGGACGGCGCGATGCTGAAGATGGTGCAGTGGTTCTCGGCGCTGGTATTATCCACCGTCACGCCGCCGCTGGCGGCTTGTTTTTGCTTGACCAGATCATTGGTGGTCAGGTCGGGCGAGATGCGCTGCCAGGAGTAGCCACGATCGTCGGATTTGAACAGGAACTGCGCGCCCATGTAGAGCGTCTTCGGGTTTTTAATGCCCCGCACGATGGGCGTGTTCCAGTTCCAGCGATATTTTGCCTCGCCCTGCGCCGCTTGTGGCTGAATGAATTGTGATTGGTTCGTGCGGGTGTTTATTTTTGAAATAGAACCGCCCTGGCTCTCGCTGTAGACGATGTCGGGATCAGCGGCATCGGGCTGAACCCAGAAGCCGTCGCCACCGCCGACGTTATCCCAGTCGCGGTTTTCAATGCCGCCGATGCTTTGCGACGGGCCCCGCCACGAGCCGTTGTCCTGCAAACCGCCATAGACGTTGTAGGGTGTTTTTTCATCCACCTGGACGTGGTAAAACTGCGAGACGGGCAGGGTGTTGAGGTGCAACCAGGTGACGCCCTGGTCCAGGCTCATGTACACACCGCCATCGGTGCCGAGGTACATGTGGCTGGTCATTTTGGGATTGATCCAGAGTGCGTGGTGGTCGGAGTGGACCCAGCCGCCGTCGTTGGAGGCATCGCTGAAGGAGTAGCCGCCGTCCGTGCTGATCGAGAGCGAGAAGGCCGGGCGATAGACGCGCTTGGGGTCCTGGGGGTCTATGATTAGGGTGCTGAAATAGAATGGCCGGGCGGTGACGTTGGAGGTGGCGCTCTGGTATTTCCACGTTTCGCCGCCGTCGGCGGAGATCATCAGGCTGGTTTTTTCGCTTTCCACGATGGCCAGCATGTTGTCGGGGGCGCTGGGGGCGAGGGCGAGGGCAATGCGGCCAAACTCGCTCGTGGGCAGGCCACTGGTGAGCTTACGCCAGTTCTTACCGCCATCGGTGCTTTTGTACAAGGCACTGCCGGGGCCGCCGGAACTGAAGGAATAAGGGGTCCGGCGAAATTGCCACATGGCCGCGAACAGCACGTCGGGGTTACGCGGGTCCATGAGAATATCGGCACAGCCCGTTTTTTCATCGGTATACAGGATTTTTTCCCAGGTTTTGCCGCCGTCGGTGGTTTTGTACAGCCCGCGGTCGGGGCTGTCGCTCCATAGTTTGGCGGGGACGGCCACGTACAGCGTGTTCGCGTCGGGGGGATGCAGCACGATCTTGGCAATATGCTCCGAATTTTCGAGGCCCATGCGGGTCCAGTTGCGACCGGCATCAGTGGATTTATAAATACCGAGGCCTACGGCGACGCTGTTGCGCATATTGCTTTCGCCGGTGCCGGCCCAGATGGTTTCGGGCTTGTTTTGGTCAATGGCTAAGCAGCCGATGCTTTGGGGGTGTTTATCAAAGACCGGCTCGAAGGTCATGCCCGCCGTGGTGGACTTCCAGATGCCGCCGCCCGCCGTACCAACGTAGAGCGTTTTAGGATTGTTATTCACTCCTTCGATGGCCGTGATACGCCCGCCCATGACGGCTGGTCCGATACTGCGGGCTTCCACGGCGCCAAAAGTAGCGGAGGAGATTTTGTTTTGGGCGTTGGCGGTAACCAGGGCTAAAAAGATGGGGAAGAAAAGTAGTAATTGTTTCATTTTCAAAGACTTGAATATTCTTAAAATAGCGGATGTACAGTGCGATATCCAACTACTTAACCCAAGTGGTGTGGTAGCCGAACGTAGCATAATTGGAACGCGGATGACGCGGATTGCGCGGATTTACGCGGATATTATCCGTAAATCCGTTTAATCCGCCTCATCCGCGTTCCAATTGAAGTTACATGGGGATGGGTTCCAACCTGGGTTACTTATTTCTTCGGCATTTCAAAAATCTGGTCGTCCACCGGCGGGTTGAAGACCACCGAGGTGATGGTAATAGTCGCGTTACCCATGCCACCGCCCACTTGTTGCATACTGAAAGGCACGACGATACCGTCCTGGGTTTTGAAGTTGGAGTACAGCACCGTATTTTCTACGGTTTTACCGTCCACTTCTTCTACGTCCGTTCTTTTTATTTCGTAATAATTCGCCGGATCGAAAAAGGAATACTCCGTTTTTTTCGGTTTGGTCACTTTCACTTTCAGGGCTTCCGTCCCATCTACGTCTTCGGTGCCAACATACTCAAGGGTAT
>JBKJKS010000165.1:0-4441 GCA_046597295.1 Saprospiraceae bacterium | reverse complement strand
ATAGGTACTTTGAAAGAAGCGCATGTTGAGCAGCACGATCAGGCTGTACCAGGTACCCCGCCAGAAACCGGCCGGCTCCGTGTACTGCCGCAGCAGGGCTTTGGTGAACAGGATGTGCCGCGCTTCCTCGATGTTGTGGAGTTGCGAGATTTTTTGCAGCACCGGAAAAACCGTCGGTGCACGACGCAAGTGCTCGCCGTAACGGTCGGCCATCATCTCGATGGCGATGCAGGACAGGAAAACAAAATCCACCGGGAAAAACTGCACGGTGATTTGACCGATTGCGCGTTGGAACCGGTTGGCCGACACGGGCGAACAGCCCAGTTTTTCGATGGCGGCGGCAAACATATCCTGGTGCCGGCACTCCTCGATCACCTCGCGTAGCAGGAAGCGACGTTCGAGGTCGTCGGGTGGAAGATGCATGATGTAACGGGTCATAAACGTGCAAAACAGTCCTTCCGACCAACAGTAGGCGTACAGCGCCTGGGTCACCTCCCGCCGGCCCAGTTCGCGTTTCTGCGCAGCGCTGAGCGTTTCGTACACCGGTAGCCCGGCCAGCGACACCAGCTTTTCCGGCAAAAAAATGTGTTCCTCCGTCGCGGCGAGCGCCCAGGGAATAAATGTCTCGGGCAGCAACGGCCGTTCCTTGCTGATGCGGATGAGACGCTCGATCTGGGCTGTTTCGTCGGTGGAATAGGTAGCGGTCATGGCAAAAGTTTATAAAGGTTTCTAAAGTTTATCACGCCATTTCGTACAAGTGGCAGCCACTCGCCTTTTCCATCCGGGCGATACCCGATTCGATGCTGTCGCAAAGCGCGCTGCCGCATTTGTTCTGGCAAAATGGGCAGGCGTGCATATCGCCGTCGGTGTCCACGTAGAGGAAGCGCTGGCCGGCGCCCGAGCAGCCCACCTGCCGCTGGTGCGGAGCGTAATACTCCACGATCGGGTAATCCTGATAAGCCGGCTCGCGCTGGATTTTGCGAACAAATTCTTCCAAAACCGCGATGTCCGAAGGCCTCAATTCCACCTCCTGCCCGGCGAAATGCCCGACTGGTTGCGGCTCGAGGATGCGGATGAAATGTACCCCCCATTGCCGGGCGAGCTGCGCGTAGCGCCACAGGTGATCGGGGGTACAAAATTCCCGCAGGGCCGTCAGCGACAGAGAAACGGCGAGACCCGACCCCTTGGCATGCTGGGCCGCCTGCCTGGCCCATTCAAAACTGCCCGTCATCCCCCGGAACCGGTCATGCGCTGCCGCGTCCCAGTGATCGAGACTGATACAGGCGCCCACCAATCCCGCTTCGCGCAGCGCATGGCTCCGCTCGGGCGTGAGGCGGTAGCCGGAAGTGAGTAGCCAGAAGTCCGTTTGCCGGGTGTCGCTTTCGCGCAGGATACGCAGCAGGTCATCGAAGCGGTTGAGCGGTTCGCCGCCGCTGAGTTCAATCGTGGCGATACCATCTGCCTGAAACTTGCGAATGATGGTGAGCACGTCGTCTGCTGTAAGGCGCTCCCGGCCATTCAGGGCGTCCCATTCGAAGCAATGGGCGCATTGCAGCGAACACTTTTTGGTGATGGCCAATAGCAGTTTATTCAACCCGGGCCGGCGACCGGGTAGTGGTACATTTTTTTGTAATTCGTTGACCGCCAATACTTCGATGGCTGCGCTTTCCAGGTAAGGGAACGACAATTGGGTAAAAATTCGTCCCCCGACGCGCACTGCTTTGGTGAGGTGACAGGCCCGCTGGTACGCCCAATGAACGCTCATTTGCCGGCGCAACGCCAGCCAGGCATCGCGCCGCCGCGGGTAGGTATGGAAAGCGATACGCGCCATTTTGCGCAGCATTTTCAGTTCCAGCAGCCGGTAGCGCCAGCCGGTGATGACGCCGGTCGTTTTGTCAGGAGGAGGAGAGGAGACTATCATGGGCAAGGTTTCGAAAGGGGAAATTATTGGTGCAAGGTCAGGCGGTTGGCTTCCCGCCAGCGTGCGCGGGAGAGCCGGGGCAGGGCGTTTTCTTTATCCCAGGCCCGCAGTTGGAAAATGTTCGGTCGGCCCGGCGCGGGCGCGTGGAAGATTTCGTAGTGGCCCCGGCCGTGCAAAATGAAGCTGCGTACCTGGCCCGGCGCGAGCGGCGGCGCCTCGAAGGCGATAGTCGCCTCGTCGCCCAGGTTGGGTTGGTCATAGTACTGGTCGTCATTGGCGGCTAAAGCGGGCAGCACGTTTTCGCCCGTTTGGGAAATGGCCGAAACCGGCGACAGGGTTTGCCGCTGCACGGGCTGGTTTTCCGAAAAATCCAGCGCGGCGTAGTCAATTTCCCAAAACCGGAAACCGAACTCCAGGCGGACCCGCACCGAATCGCCCTGCACCCGCGACAGGTCGAGCGGCAGCACGTCGTTTTTGAAGGCCGACCCGCCTACAAGGTTGAAAAAATCGGCTTTCTCCCAACGTCCCGGCGTAGTTTCGAGCCAAACGGCGAGGGGGATTTTTTGGCGTTCCAGCCAGGCATTGTTCGCGGCGGCAGACTTGGCGCGGTAGCGTTGTCGCACGTTATCGGCGTACTGCCCCAGCGCATCCTGGAACTGGTAGTAAATGTAATCCATCCAGGGGTTGTTTTTGGCGTTCAGCATGAGCTTGGCGTGGAGCGCGCCAATTGGTTTTGCGAAGCTCAGGGTCAGGCGGTCGGTAGCGTCGGGGCGGTCGTTTTCGGGGTCGCCCCGGTAGATTTTTTCGTCTTCGGCCAGCACCTCGGCCAGCACGTTCTGGCCCGAGACGTCGGTCGCAGTGACCGGCGCTTGGGGCGCGGCGATGGTCTGCAGCTGGCCGTATTTGTCAAACAGCGGGCGAACGCCCGGGGCGGCATCGAGCACTTCCAGGGCCAAAAAATTGGTGTGCTGGTTTTGGTGTTCCTGGTTTGACAGGTGAATTTTGTATTGATTATCAACGGTCTGCAGGTGTGGCAGCGGCAGCCAGTCGTGCCGTTCGAGCTGCGGGTAGGCCGCTCCGCCGAACATTTCTCCTTCCAGTTGTCGGCCGTCGTTGGTCTCGGCATAGACATGCGGACAAGCACAGGCAATCAGCACTGCGACAAATCCAACGGCAGCGAGACCGCCGACAATGCCCAGGGCGAGTCCAATAGTCTTGCCGGCATCCGGCTCGAAGACTTCGATTTTGGAAATGTCGGTGTAGGCTAAACGGGCAGTCAACGTATCGCCATAGGTTTTCACCGTCGCCGGATGGACGTAGACGAGTACCCGGTTTTGATTCCTCCTTTTGTCCGCGTTGCGGTGAATGGTTGCAATTTCCCGGATCAGCGGTTTGGAGGCGCGGTCAAAGCGGGCCGAAAGCCCGGCCGCTTCGATCTTCACGTTGGACAGTACCCAGACATTGAGATCCGGGGCGCTGGGGTCGAGCGCAAAGAATTCCAGTTGCTCGATATCCACTTTATTCAGCCGGGCGGTGGGCATTTGGCGGCGGCTATAACAGCTGAGCGCACTCCCGACCATCACGAAAACGAGGAACAGGGAAAGGGAGCGTTGGAAGATTCGAATTGCTTTCATATGCAAAAAGAAGGTAAGAAAAAGTGAATGGACGTGCGGAGCGAAAACATTTGCCTTACATCAGGAATCCGATGCTAAAAATAGGGGTCAGAAACTCAAGCCCAGCGAGATAGATGGCCGAAATACCAATGCACCCGATTTGTAATCGTTGGGATAATCTCCGATAGAGGCATAATGATCAAGTTGGTAGCCGATGGGCAACGCCAGGTCGAACCTAATCCTTTCATAGATAAATTGGTAGCCAGCTTGGGGCATGACCGTTATCCAGGTGGTTTTTTCGCCGTTGACTATGGAGGGGGTCAAACTGTTAACGAAGGTATAGTCTATTCGCCCAAGGAACAGGCCAAGACCAAAATACGCCTGACTGACCTGACCCGTCAGCGGGCCCACCCAGAATTTTTTAAAAACCAGTCCGACTTCCCCACTGGCTCCGTTTTTTTTGAAATCAAGGTAATCAATGTACTGATTCCTCGATATACGTATGGGACGCACCACCAGCTCCAACCGGAGCGGAACATGTTTAAAACCGATCTCAGCCCCAAAATGAAGGTTACTGCTGAAGCCATCCGACGTCGTCACGCCAAGCGAGGCGCCTGCCCAAATAATGGTTTTGGGTTTGCCGAGGTCGATCGCTGCGCGTACGCGGCTGCTTTGCGCCTGAGGCGGATTAGTTTTACGGCCTTTCGGCAAATCCATATTGGACGGCAAGCCATCCCGACGTTTTACTGCCTGCACTTTTTCCTTGGCGATAAAATATTCTTGCCCGCCTTCGCCACCGCATTTTTTGTACGCGATGCCGTCCCAGGCAGTGCGGATAATGTCGGCAGCGATGCGCTGGCCGTTCTGGAGGATGATGGTGTCGCAGGTGGTCTGGCCAAAAACCGGG
>JBKJKS010000237.1:0-2561 GCA_046597295.1 Saprospiraceae bacterium | reverse complement strand
CTCGTTCATGTTAGCCGATGCGTCCCACCGGACTTGGAGGTCCGGCATACATTAGGGCAAATTCAGCAAAAAACCGATGGTGAAGTTCGCGTCCCAGTCGAACACGAACTGTTTGCAGCCGGTTGCGTCGGCGACGGCGGCATAAATGTTGAGGCCGGATTTTTGTTTGGCGCCGTCGGCGGTGTAGGCGCCCGGGGCTTTGAGCACGGTGTAGCGCTCTTTACCGGAACGGCCTTGCTTGGCCAGTTCGTAGGGTATGCCGCCAATGATGAAACACGTACTGCGCAGATTGGCCGGTATCTGGCTGGCCTTGCCTTTTACTTCATTGTATACGGATTCGTCGCTCATATTGTTCTGAAAATACTTCGCGCCCGAGGCCTCTATGGCGCCATTGGGCAACCACGATATTTTGGTATTGCCCGAACCAATATCCACCACGAAAGCTTTGTTGTTGTATTCGCGGGGCAGCACCGACTTCAGCGCCAGCTTCGCCTCCTGCTCTGGGGTCACCTCGTTCACGTAATAGCTCATTCCTTTGAGCATGGCTGATATTTTACTGGTCACGTCCACCTTACGGGCCCCGGAGCTAATGACAAAGTGAATGTCCTTTGGCCCCACGCCGTAGCCCAGCATCTCGGCGATGTAATTCTTCAGACCGGCTTTGATATCCGCTTCGGAGGCCAGCTTTTCGTACACCAGGCTGGTACCAAAATCCGCCTTTTCCAGTTTCCAGTTCTTCTGGGCATCCATGCGGATAATGAACGAATTAAAGCCCGTTGCACCCATTTCGACGACGCCCTTCAATTTGCCGTTCACCGGCTCGGGCGCCGTGTAGTTAAAGGAAGCGCTGCCAGAGTTGCCGGCATTACCGGAGTTGCCGGATTTGCCCCAATCGCTGGCGCCGGAAGACGGAGCAGCGTTATCACTATTATCGGCGGGGCGATTGGTATTGTTCATATCGCCATTCTGCTCGGTTTGGGCCGGTCCCGAATTACCGATGTTGGGGAAAAAATACCGGACGCCGAAAAAAACGGCGGCAATAATCACCAGCGTTATCGCCAGGCGGGAAAAAGTGGTCAGTCGTGCCATGTTGTAGGTCGTATGTTTTGGTTAAATTGCAGACCGGCGGTGAGCCGGCTAATTTGGTTGCAAAATTCACGTGCCAGGTGGAATTATCGGCATGTTTCAGCAAATTTATGGAAACACCCACCATCTCTCCCCGCATACGGGAATGCCCTGCTGATTAAGGCAGCGGTACGGAAAACCAGAACTATTTTAGACCAACAACAAAAGAAGTCATTCCGAACCTTCGAAATGACTCCCTTCCTGCATGATTTATATTCTAGATCGACAGTCCCACTGACACATTAATACTTCGCCCGTCGGACGGCCACACCCCCGGGCCGGGGTAGAAAGTGGGGCGTTTGGTGAAATACCGGGTGTTGGCCAGGTTGTTCACGTTCAGGCGGACCGTCAGACCGGGCAGCGGCCGGAAACTGGCGTTCACGTCCAGCAGGCCATAGGCCGGCACCCGCCCGACGGCGCCGTCGGCCGAGGGCGTCCGGGTATTGAGCGGATCAGAGTATGACTCGGCGGTATAGCTGTACAACAACGATACACTGAGGGTTTTGTATTTGATATTCAAGCCGTTGCGGCTGATCCACTGCGGTACGCTTTCCACCCGCTTACCGGCAATACTGCTGTTGCGGTCCCGCTGGACGCGGATGGAATCGCCCAGGTAGCGGGCGTCGAAATAAGCCGTGGAGGTGAAAATGCTGGCCGTCACCTCGTTGGTCAGGCGAAAGGCATACTCGACGAAGAGTTCCAGACCATGGGTGCGTGCATCCCCGATATTGGTGCGGTAGAGCACGAACGTATCCAGCTGGCTCTCGTACCGGGCAATGCTGCCCAGGCGGTTATTGTACAGCATACGAAAGGCGCCGACGTCCCATTTGAAATGTTGGGTAGCCCCCCGCCAGCCCAGCTCCAGGGTGGAACCGGAGGCATCCTGCAAGTTTTTGTCCGCCCGCTCGTAGGGATTGGCGGGAATAATGTCCTTAAACACCACCGGGCGATAGGCCTGCGCCCAGCCGGCGTAGAGGTTCTGATTTTTCTGCAAATTAAACTCGCCATTAATACCGAACAGCGGAAACCGGCGCCGGATGACATTGGCCACTTCCAGGGCCGGGAGATAGGAAATTTTGCCGGACATCCGGGAATCGCCGGACTCGAAGCGAACGCCCGGGCTGACCGAAAGCCGGGGCGTGAGCTGGAACTTGTTCTCCGCAAAAAAAGCGAGGTTCCGGGTCTTGAAATGCAGGTCGCGCCCCCAGCCGGCCGCCGAGATGGTGAGGTCATAATCACTCCCGGTGCTGCCCTTGCCCTGCTGCTGGCGGTTCAGGTCGTTGTTGATGTATTGCACCCCCACGGCCAGGGCAGAAGTCTGCCCGAAGAGGGAATATGCCTGTAACAGGCGCAGCTCGGTGGTGAAGCTGCGGAAGTGATCGAGGTCCACCTGGCGGCCATTGTACGCGCCCGTTGCCCGGTTGATGGTATCGCCG
>JBKJKS010000682.1:0-5167 GCA_046597295.1 Saprospiraceae bacterium | reverse complement strand
GCGGCACCGGCGGCTCGGGCTTGCCCCGCATTAACACGTCCACCCTGGCCAGCCTGCTGCTGGCACACACCGGACTACGCATCGCCAAACATGGTAACCGTGCCGCTGCCGGGCGGTATGGTAGTTTCAATCTGCTGGAAAGTCTGGGCCTGCCCGTTCAGTTTTCGCCGGCCCAAGCGGAAATCTCCCTGGCGGAAACCAACCTGGCCTTCGTTTTTGCCCCGGATGTGCACCCCATTTTTCGACATTTCGCACCGGTGCGGGCCAAAATCGGCGTTCCGACGGTGTTCAACGTGCTGGGACCACTGGTCAATCCCTACCAGCCCGTACGTCAGTTCATCGGTACGGCCTTCGCCGATTTGATGGACGTCATTTTTGAAACGGCCATTAAAATGGGCAAGAAGCACGTCATCGTTGTTCGTGGCTGGGACGGACTGGACGAAATATCCGTCAGCGCTCCCACCCGGGTGCTCGAATACCGGGACGGCAAAAGACAGGACTATGAGCTCAGTCCGGCGGATTTTGGGATCGACCCGCTGCCCTTCCATGCAGTGAGCGCTGCGCATCCCGACGAATGCCTGGACATCGCGCGGGCCATGCTGGCGGGGGTACCGGTTACGGAGCACTATAAACTGGTAGCGGCCAATGCCGCTTTCATCTACTCCAAATTCGTGGAGGATCTGCCTTTACCGGCCGCCTACGCTAAAATGGAGGGCCTGATCCTGTCCGGCGCGCTAGGCGAAGTGCTGGAAAACGTAAAAAGGGTGTCACAGCCGGAAGAGGCCGCCGAATGCTAAAATTTTTTTAGGTAAAACAGGCCTTTCGGACCACATCAATGACAGCAATGGGAAATATACTGACGGACATTATCGTCCAAAAAAGGTTGGAAATCAAAGATTTGTACGCACATCATGATTTTCAGCAGTTGCAGGATGCGGCGTTGGCCGGTACAGGCAACACCATGCCTGCAGTACCGGAATTCTACCGGGCCTTGTCCGCCAGTCGTGATCGTCAGGCTCCATTTTTCATTGCCGAATTTAAACGTAAAAGCCCTTCGGAAGGCTGGATCAATCGCCTGGCCGATCTGCCCACGCAGGTGTTGGCTTATGCACAGGCGGGGGCGGGAGCTGTTTCGGTATTGACGGATACTTCCTTTTTCGGCGGCAGTTATGCCGATCTCGCCCTGGCTGCAGCGACCCTGGATAAAAAAAACTTTAGCCGTGGCGCCCGCCCGCTGCTGCTGCAAAAAGACTTTGTGCTGGACCCCATCCAGATCTATCTGGCTAAACAGCAGGGGGCCGACCTTATCCTGCTCATTGCCGCCATTCTGGCGCCAGCACAACTGGAGGCCTTGCGACAGACTGCCGAATCTATTGGCCTGGGGGTGCTGGTGGAAGTACATGATTTGGAGGAACTGGAACGCATTCAACACTTGGACTTCCCGGTGCTGGGGGTTAACAACCGGGACCTGAAGACTTTCCGGACGGCGCTGAACCGCGCCAACACGCTGGGCCGGCGGGCCGGCGGGCGTTTCCTGATTGCCGAGTCGGGGCTGCGCGACTACCGCGACTTTCAGGTGGTCCGTGGCGCCGATGGTTTTCTGATCGGCACTAGCCTTATGCAGACCTGGGCAGCGTCGTCCGGTCCGGCAGATACTACTTTTGCACAGCATTTTCAGGCCGACGGCCGACGGCTGTTCAAGGCCTGCGGCCTGCGTACAACTGCCTTACTGGGCACCACTTCAGCAGACTATCTGGGCATCAATTTTTCACCGCTGAGCAAACGGCGGCCGGATGATGCCACGCTCCTGGCGTTGAAAAACCTGCCGGACTTCCCACCGCAGCTGGTGGCCGTTTTTTACCAGAATACCGAAGCCGACATCCGGGCCGTGCTGGCGGATTATCCCTTTCGGACCATCCAGTTGTATATGCAGGACGTAACGCCGGATTTCGTGCGGTCGCTCCGGCAAAAGGTCATCCTGGCTTGTGCGGTCCGGACCGTGGAAGACCTGGCGCACTTAGAAGATTTTGCCGCCGACGTCGATTTTTTCATCCTTGATGGCGCTGTGCCGGGCAGTGGCCAGGGCGTGGAGGTAAACATTCCCCTCGATTTTCCCTATCCTTTTTTGCTGGCCGGTGGCCTCCATCCCGGCAACCTGGACCAGATACTGGCTTATTCCAATTGCATCGGTGTGGACGTTGCTTCCGGCATAGAAACTGATGGACTGGTCGATGCCCTTAAGGTGCAGGCAATAGCCGGGCAGATGGCCGACTGGTCGAATCGGGAAGTGGCCACTCCCGTCCGGCAGCCCGCCGGCGATGAAAGTCGGATATATAATTTCAATAATTAGGTTTGTGTTAGCTTCCGGCATTATTCCCCCCATTACCTTCGCGCCTTCTTTCACCACAAAATTTTTTTATTCGCATGAAAAAAATTAGCAACCTTCTTATCCTTATCGTCGCGCTGCTGCTCGCCACCACCGCCCTGCAGGCCCAAACGGAAATGCACTGGGATTCGCATGGCGTAGGCTTCACAGTCCCCTCCAATTTCAAGGTGGATGTTAATAACGGAGAGGAATATACGGCTTCCAACGACAATCTTTTCCTGAGCATCACGCCTATTCAGGATGAAAACATCACCAAAGAGGACCTCGCTGACGTCGTGATCGCGATGGCCAAAGAACTGGAATACGACGTGGTGGAAGACGCCGACGAAGCCGACGTGGACGACTTCACGGGCTACTACGTAAAAGGCCGTAAAGATGGCGTGAATGCTGTGCTGATGGCCCTGCTGGATGCGGAAAGCAGCACCAATCTGCTGGTGGTGATCGTGTACGACGACAACTCCCTGAATAAGGCCATTGCCTTGGCCGATAGCTTCTTCGCTTACGATAAGTAAGAGTTTGCCTTATCGGAACATATTAAAAAAGCGCGGCTCCGGTGGGGTCGCGCTTTTTTTTGAGGCACTCCATTTCCCAACAGACTGTTATTCAGTCAGCTGAAAAACATACAAAGTCGGTTTTCGTGAAAAATGCATTATCTTTGTCCAAATTTCACCAACATCCGGCCCTTGCTCGCCTGGAAAACGAAGTCTTTATCCCTTAAAGCCTTCCCATCCCGAAGAGGCCCTTCTGGCCTCGCTGCGGACGACCACGGTTACTTTCAAATATGTTATTTAAAGAATTGCCGATCATCGAGCCGATCCTAAAGGCGCTCGAAACAGAGGGGTACGCACATCCGACCCCCATTCAGGAACAATCGATTCCTATCATTCTGAAAAGCCGCGACCTGCTCGGCTGTGCCCAGACGGGTACCGGAAAAACGGCGGCTTTCGCCATTCCCATTCTCCAACTGCTGCACCAAAACCGGCCTTCCGGCCAGCAAAAGCGGCCCATTCGCTCCCTCATCCTGACGCCCACCCGGGAACTGGCGATCCAGATCGCCGAAAGTTTTGACGCCTATGGCCGTCACACGGTCGTGCGCAATCTGGTGGTTTTCGGGGGCGTGTCCCAAAAAAATCAAACCGATGCCCTGCGCCAGGGTACCGACGTACTGGTCGCTACCCCGGGTCGCCTGCTGGATCTGATGAACCAGGGCCATATTTCGTTGAATTCCATCGAAATATTCGTGCTGGACGAAGCGGATCGCATGCTCGACATGGGCTTCATCCACGACGTGAAACGCGTAATCGCCAAACTGCCCAGCAAGCGGCAGGCGCTGTTCTTCTCGGCGAGCATGCCGCCGGAGATATCCACCCTGGCCGCCTCCATCCTGACCGATCCGTTGCGGGTGGAAGTAACGCCCGCCTCGACGACTGCCGAAAAAGTGGAGCAATCCATGTATTTCGTCAATAAAGCCGACAAGAAACTCCTGTTGATCCACCTGCTGCAGGATAAACGCATCCTGTCCGCATTGGTCTTTACCCGCACCAAGCACCTGGCCAACCGGGTCGCCACCGACCTGACCAAAGCCGGCATTTATGCCGAAGCGATCCACGGTAATAAGTCGCAGACCGCCCGTCAGAATGCGCTCTCGAACTTCAAGACCGGCCGCATTCGGGTGCTGGTCGCCACCGACATTGCCGCGCGCGGCATCGACGTGGAAGAACTGTCGCACGTGATCAATTTTGAACTGCCCAATGTACCCGAGACCTACATCCATCGCATCGGACGTACCGGGCGGGCGGGCAAAAGTGGCGAGGCGATCTCTTTCTGCGAAGCGGAGGAACTGCCTTATCTGAAAGATATTCAGAAACTGATCGGGTCCGTCGTACCCGTAGTGGACGAACATCCCTACGTCGCCGACCTGACGGCGCATGATGAATGCGCCCCAGGGCGCCACCGGCCGGAATGGCCAGACCCAGAACAATGCCCGGAGACAACCCCAGCAGCGTTCCGGCGCACAACAGTCCACGCGGCGGCCGGAAAGCCAGCGCAATGACCGGCCCGCCAGGCCGGCCAATGGACGGGATGGCAACTACGGCCGCGATGGCCGGCGGGAGCCGGCGGATCGTGGCGAGCAACTGGCCCGCGAATATTCTTCACCGCGGCCGGCCCAACCGCGTACTGCCAGACCCAGCAACGGGGAAGGCAGCGAACAGCGTCCACGTACCCAGCAGCCGGCTGGCCCGCCCAAAAAGCCCGCCACCACGGAGGTGGCGACGGCCATGCGCAACCGCTTCGCTTCCATCCTGGAAGTGGCCGGTCTGGAAAAGCAGGAACGCCCGAGCAAGCCGAAGCCCAACTACCGCGACCGCGACGGCCGGGGTGGAAAGGATGGTGCTTCGGGTCAGGATAAGAATAGCCGGGGCAAGTGGTAGCCGTTGATAGGCATCTATTTATTCAGATGACTTAATTGGACCGCACCTTAAAGCAATAAAAATAGAAAATCCCGGCAGCCTTTGGCTGTCCGGGATTTATTTTTTGGCTTTGGAGCCAGTGCACCAGGGTCAGGCGTATTCCGCTGTTTCCATTTCCAGCATGGCTTCCACATCATCCCGCAAATACGCGCGGATGATATCCAGTACCTGCTCGTGCGGAATACGGGTACAGTCCGGATCATTCGCCGAGAAATCCCAGAATCCCGAGTTCGTCAGATGGCCATAGTGCCAGTCAGGGCGGTCAATGACCGGGTAGGAGCAAACGCCCAGCACGGGAATGCCTGCCACG
>JBKJKS010000650.1:0-2889 GCA_046597295.1 Saprospiraceae bacterium | reverse complement strand
TGTCCAGGGCGCTCCAGCTCGACTCCCTGCAGCCGCAGTACTACCACCTGCTGGCGGATGTGCTGCTCGACTATGGCCGGCCCAACGACTCCCGGAAGGCCATCGTCGTCCTCCAGCGCGCGTCGGAAAAATTTCCCGAACGCCTGTCGACCTGGCTGAAATTGAGCGAGTTCCAGCTCATCGTCAAACAGCATGCCGATGCCCTGGCCTCCCTCAACCAGGTGCTGCAGCGCAATCCGCAAAGCGCCGACGCTTTCTTCATGACCGGCCGCGTAGCCCTCGATATGAACGATACCACCCGGGCCATCAAAGCCCTGCAACGCTCAGTGCAGTACGATGCCGCCAACCTGGAGGCCTGGATGTTCCTGGGCCGTATTTTTTCCAACCGGAACGACCCCCAGGCCATTCAGTATTTCGACAATGCCCTGCGCGTGGATTCCACCAACCTGGAAGCCCGCGAATTCAAAGGCGCTTTTTACAAACGCCGTGGCGATAACGCCCAGGCCTTCGCGGTGTACCGCGATATCATTGCCCGCAATCCCGATTATTCCAATGCCTACTTCGACCTGGGCATGATCTACCTGTCCCTGGATTCGCTGAGCAAGGCCTACGATAATTTTAACATCGCTATTAAGACCGATCCGCTGTTTGTGAATGCCTATTACTTTCGGGGCGTGGCCTCCGAAGCCATGGGCAATGCCGCCGCAGCCCTGGGGGATTATAAGCAGGCCAACAAAATGTCTCCCAGTCTTATGGAAGCGAAGGCGGCGCGGGAGCGGCTGGAGAAAGGAGGCGGCAAATAAGTTTCAACCAATAAACCCGTATCACCGTGAGAACCATCTTCCTAACTTTGTTTCTTTGGTTTCTGGGCTTTGCGGCCATTGCGCAGCCCAAAGTGCAATGGGCCCTGCAAGCCGGTGTTGTCCTAAATTCCATGGCTTCCAGCGGGGGTGATTTTGATGATATCCGGATAGAGACGCATACGGTGACCCGTTTTCAAGTCGGCCTGTTAGCAGAAATGTCGCTGGCCAAAATCCTGCGGCTGCGGACTGGCTTACACCTGGAACGGCGAGGTTTTTCTTTTGAGATCAATCAAAGCGTCATCCATTATGAGGCCTTATACCGGCCTTCGTATTTGCAAATTCCAGCGATTATCGCCCTGACGAACGGGCGGTTTCACGCCGGAGCCGGCCCCTACGTTGCCTATGGCTTGGGAGGCTCCTATCATTCAGAATGGTCAGCCCCCCCAAATAGTGTCCTGCTACCTGACCCGCAGAACAGGGCCCTGAAATGGGGCAACAATGCCGCAGAACATGATTTTCGACGCTTGGATGCCGGAGTGCAATTCGAGGCCGGACTGACTGTGCGACGGTTTCGCTTATCTGCAGCCTATGCATTGGGGCTGGCCAATGTGCAGCCCCACCCCGATGCTGCACAAGTGGTCAAGAAAAATCGCGCGCTTTCCCTTAGTCTGGGCACCTTTTTGAACCGGTTATAGTTGTAGACCAGGTTCCAATGTCCGTTCGCTCGGCCAAAAATCCCTACCTTTGCCAACTTTTTCTCTAAAAAGCCGGTTCCATTTGCCCAGGCAAATCTCCAGACCATGTTTCCAAAATACGATGTCATTGTAGTGGGCGCAGGCCATGCCGGCTGCGAAGCGGCAGTCGCGGCGGCCAACCTCGGCAGCCGGGTGCTGCTGGTGACGATGAATATGCAGACCATTGCGCAGATGAGCTGCAACCCGGCCATGGGCGGGGTGGCCAAAGGACAGATCGTGCGCGAAATAGACGCCCTCGGCGGCTATTCCGGCATTGTCACCGATCACACCGCCGTGCAATTCCGGATGCTCAACCGTTCCAAAGGCCCCGCCATGTGGAGTCCCCGCGCCCAGAGCGACCGGATGCGCTTCGCGGCCAAGTGGCGGCAGATGCTCGAGCAGCACCCAAATATCGACTTTTGGCAGGATATGGTTAGCGGCTTACTCGTCAAAGACGGCCGGGCACGCGGTATCCGCACCGGCATGGGCCTGGATATTGACAGCGAAGCGGTTATCCTGACCAACGGCACTTTTCTCAACGGCATTATCCACATCGGCGAAAAGCAGTTCGGCGGCGGGCGGGCCGGCGAAAGTGCCTCCCGGGGCATTACCGAACAACTGGTCGAGCTTGGTTTCGAGTCCGGACGCATGAAGACCGGCACCCCGCCGCGGCTGGACGGCCGCTCGCTGGATTATGCCAAAATGGAAAGGCAGGAAGGTGATACACCGCCCGGCCGGTTCAGTTATACGGATACGCCCATGCTGACCGACCAGCTCTGCTGCTGGAGCACCTACACCAACCAGCAGGTGCACGATATGCTGCGTACCGGTTTCGATCAATCGCCCATGTTCAGCGGGCGCATCCAGGGCGTGGGGCCGCGTTATTGCCCCAGCATCGAGGATAAAATAGACCGCTTTGCCGACAAGGACCGCCACCAGCTCTTTATCGAGCCGGAAGGCCGCGATACCTGCGAGATCTACATCAACGGTTTCTCGTCGTCCCTGCCAGAAGATGTGCAGTTCAAGGCCCTGCGGCTGATCCCCGGCCTGGAAAACGTGCGCATGTTCCGCCCCGGCTACGCCATCGAATACGACTACTTTCCGCCGACCCAGCTACAGCCCACGCTGGAAACCAACCTGGTCAAAAATCTTTTTTTTGCCGGCCAGATCAACGGCACCACGGGCTATGAGGAAGCGGCCTGCCAGGGTCTGATGGCGGGTATGAACGCTGCGCTGGCCATCAAAAATGAAGCGCCGCTGGTGCTGAAACGCTCGGAAGCCTACATCGGCGTGCTGATTGACGACCTGGTGAATAAAGGCACCCAGGAGCCGTACCGGATGTTCACCAGCCG
>JBKJKS010000625.1:0-3242 GCA_046597295.1 Saprospiraceae bacterium | reverse complement strand
CAGATCGGGGCGTTCCCAGTAACGATTGATGTAGAATGTTTTTGGTTCCACCAGCCGTTGCAGGGTGATCTCACCGGCGGCGGCCTGGAACTGACCCGCCAGGTTGCTGGTGGTAATCATTACCCGGCGCAGCGAATCCAGTTCGATCTCGGCGGGTACGCTTAATTCCACCTGCAGACCGATGTAGGCGACGGACACAAACTGCTGGCTGCTGCGCGTCTCGCCGTTTATGTCGGTCACGTCGGCGTAAACGGTGTAATCGAAGACCGGCAGCTCTTTTCTCGGAATACTGCGATCGGGAATGGCCGTGAATTTGATTTCGAACCCGCCGTTGGCGTCGGTGGTCCCTTCCCCGTTGGTAATCTCCATCTGCTCCATGCTCCAGGGGGTGGGAAAACTTTTCCAGCCGTAGTCCCAGAAGGGGAACCGTGCCTGCCGGACCACGCGGTAGCGCAGCTGCGCACCATCCACGTTGCTGCCCGCGTAGGCCTTGGCTGCACCACGCACGGTCACCACCTCGTCCAGCCGGAAAGCGCCTTCGATCGGCTTGAAAGTTACTTCGAATTTGGGGCGTTTGTACTCCTCCACGTTGAAGGTAGCCGCTCCATCGGCGTCGGCCAGCTGAATGCTCATTTGACCGGTCAATCCGCCCGACGGTGCGGTGAAGGCGCCGTTGAAGGTGCCGAACTCGTTGCTGCGCAATTTTAACTGCCCTTTCTCCTGCTGGTTGGCATCTAGGAACTTGACCGTCACCGCCTGATTGGGAACGATCTGGGGTTGCCCGTCCGTTTTATTTTTAAACAAAACCCCTTTGAAGTACACCGTTTGACCGGGGCGGTACAGGGCACGGTCGGTAAAAAACCGCACCTGCCGGTTGGTGGCTTCCGTACGCTCGTAATTATAGGTCTGGGCCTGGCCGACCCAGAGGCTGTCGCCGGCCAGGGATACCCGCACCTGGCCATAGCTGTTCAGTGGCATCGCCGCGACGGCCATCCCATCGGCATCGGTCGTCGCGGTGCCGACCAGTTGGTTGCGGTTGCCGTTCCGGTAGTCGCGGCTAAAAGATTCGAGTTTGGCACCGGCGACCGGCTGGCCGTTCTGGCGGTTGGCCACGACGTAGTGCGTGGTGCCCTGCTGTCCATATTGAACGGCCGCCAGGTTGGAACAGTTGAAATTTGCAAAGGAGACCGGCCCTTTTTTGGGATCGAAATGGAGGTTGGACGCTACCAGCACCCAGTAGTTGCCCATCGGCAGCGGTTCCAGCGCGATCTCCGTACGGTGGGCCTGGTAGTCGCCGGGATCGGCGATCTTCCAGGTCCGGTTCTGGAGACCCTGCAGGCCATTGAGGTAGGCCAGTTTCTGCTCGTAGTTAATTTTGAGCCACAGATCCGGGTCATCCGGTACACGCACGACTTTCACCCATATGCTGGACAGGTTACGGAAACTCAGCGACACCAGCAGATTGGTTTGGGGCAAATACGCCTCTTCCACCTGGATGTTCAGCGTGGTGGCGCGGACGCTTTCCAGCAAATTGCTGCACAGCTGCGCTCCGTAGGTGCCGGGATGGCGGCGAATAGCGTCTTCACACTCGGTCACCGCACGTTTGGCCTGGCTGCCCTTGTCGCCGTCCGGCAGGTTATACAAATGTTCGGCTATTTTGAATGCGATTTCCGCGTCGGAGGGTTCGTTGTAGTATTGTTTGTGCAGGTACTCGAGTGCGCGCAAATAGAGGCCGTCCTTGTCTTCGCCGACATAGTTATTGCGCACGAATTGCAGGCGCAGCAGATCGGCGTCGATCAGGGCGGGAATATTCTTTATTTCTCTGGTAGGCTCCCCCGAAACGGACACGGCACGTTTCACCGGATTGAGCAACTGCTGGAAAGTCTGCAGGGCCAGCCACTTGCCGGAGGTGCTGTCCTTGGTTTCGAAATTTACTTTCAAAAAACGCTCGAGCGGATCGAAGGCGGCGAGGTTATCGATCTCAAACTTATAGGCCGGTTCGGTGAGGTAGTTGCGCTCGTCCGCGAAGAAGACCAGTGCCCGGTGGGCCAGCAGATCGTACAGTGCCGGGCGCAGCGGCTGGCCGGCGACCGTGTCGTTTTTGCCCGGCGTCAGCAGGGCGCGAAAAGCGTCCATCTCGGTATCCCGCACCAGGGGCACCCGTTCGATGGAGGCCACGTAGCGTTCGCGGGCCCGGCGCTCGATCTGCTCGGCCGACCAGGTCAGGATGTCGCCGCCTTCCCCGCCGGGGATGGGGGTCCGGTTTTGAATTTGCCAGCGCTGGTTTTGCAGGTAGGTCGCGTAGACCTGGCCGAGCATGCTTTGCAGCACCGCACGTTCGGCGCCTTTAGCGACCTGTATCTCCTGCTCGAACAGTTGAATGGCCTGGACCAGTCCGTTTTCGTCGAGCATGGTGGCGTATTTGCCCCGGAACAGCAGCGCTTTGATGGCCTGGGGGCTGTTGCGGTCGGCCCTGGCGCGGGTGTGGATGGTCTCCACCTTTTCCAGCGCGCTTTTGTACAGCCCCTGGCGCTCCAGGCTGTCCACGATTTTCCAGTCGTCGGCGTAATCGGGCGGAAGGGGCAGGGCAGGCATGGGCTGGTCCGTTTTGGTTTTGTCTTTGATGGAAGGCGTAACAACCGGCTGATCTGGCTTGCCAAGCGATTTGCAGGCAAAAAGAATCAATAAAAGCAGCAATGATACATGCTGCATACGGAGGGATGAAGAAAGCATTTTCAAAATGAATTTGGTGAAGAAAGGTGATTTCATGGTTCGGTTGTGATTAAGCAGGGTCTTACCACCCAATGATGCACGGCCCGGTGAAATTGCATACGCAGAATCTTCGAGCGTTGTTATTATGGCGGTGGGTTTTGACATACTTTTGCGGCGCATTTGACTGGAGTTGCCAAAGTCCTTATTTTTTTCGGTTGGTCCAGCGATCCAATGGCTCATTCATATACTGAAAATGGAAGATAGAAAGACGAATATAATGACGTACCTCGGCATCGCGCTGATTTTCGGGCTGCTGTACGTCTGGTTGCAAATATCGGTACCGCCCAAGACTCCAACCGACCCTGCCGCCCAACCGGCCGCCGAACAAGCGGCTCCGATGGCAACGGCACCGGCCCAACCCGTCGCCCCGGCACCACTTACCCCGGCGCCCTCCGACTCGGTGGGCCGCATGCTGCTGACGGCCAAATTGGGCGCCTTCGTTGCTGCCGGCAGTGGCCAGGAGCAGTTCG
>JBKJKS010000562.1:0-7864 GCA_046597295.1 Saprospiraceae bacterium | reverse complement strand
CTTTAAATGCACATTTCCATGAAATACGCCCAATTTCTGCTGGCCCTGATTGCCGGTTTGTTTTTCTGGAGCAGCTCGTCGGCGCTGGCCCAAAAGCCGCTTTCGCTGGTCGAACGCCTCGGCTATCCGGCCGGCACCAAACTACTCATCATCCACGCCGACGATCTCGGCGTCAGCCATTCGGAAAATACGGCAAGTTTCAAGGCTATGGCCGAAGGCTCCGTGCGTTCCGCCAGCGCGATGGTGCCCTGCCCCTGGTTTTCGGAGGTGGTTGCCTATGCCAAAAGCCATCCCAGCCATGATCTCGGCCTGCACCTCACCCTGACCAGCGAATGGAAACCTTATAAGTGGGGACCCGTGACCTCCCGGAACCTGGTGCAAAGCCTGGTGGACTCTACCGGGTATTTGTACGATAACTGCTCTACTTTTGGGGCAAGAGCCAGTCCGGCCGAAGTGGAAAGGGAATTGCGCGCGCAAATCGAACAGGCGAAAAAAATGGGTCTGGAGCCCACGCACTTTGACAGCCACATGCGCTGCCTTTTCCAGAATGCCACTTTATTGGCTATTTACCTGAAACTGGGCCGGGAGTATGGCGTGCCGGTCATGGTCGGCCAGGATTTTTTGAACCAGGCCGATTCGTCTTTGCGGGCAGTCATCACTGACCGGGATATTGTGCTGAACCACGTCTACACTGCGCAGCCCGCAGATTACGCCAAAGGCATGCAGCAGTATTACCTTAATATTTTTCGCACCCTGGAAGCGGGGGTCAACGAGCTGGTGATCCATACAGCCGCCGATGATGCCGAAATGCAGGGCATGACCAACACCCACGGCGTGTGTCCGGCCTGGTGCGCCGCCTGGCGGCAAAATGACCTGGATTTCTTTACCAGCGATCTGTGTAAAAAAACACTCGCCGAGCAGAATATTCGCTTGATTACCTGGCGGGAAGTGGGGAAGTTATTAAAAGGTTGATGAAGGTTGATTAGGGTTTATGAAGGTTGATGATTAACGCCCCCGTACCGGCAGCATTCTGCCGTTTGCGGCATTGCCAAGTTTAAAACCATCCGCTTATGAAATATATTCATCTGGTCCTGGCCGTTACACTCGGCCTGTGTCTTTGCAACGCTTCGTCCGCTATCGCCCAAAAACCGGCAGCACTGGCCCAACGCCTGGGTTATCCGGCCGGCACCAAACTCCTCATCATCCACGCCGATGACTTGGCGGTGGCCCATTCGGAGAACACGGCGAGTTTCAAAGCCATGCTGGAAGGCTCGGTGAACTCCGCCAGCGTGATGGTGCCTTGCCCCTGGCTGCCGGAAGTGGCGGCTTACGCCAAAAGCCATCCCAACCACGACCTGGGCCTGCACCTCACCCTGACCAGCGAGTGGAAGCCTTATAAATGGGGACCGGTAGCCTCCCGCCACGAGGTGCAAAGCCTGGTGGACTCCGCCGGCTATTTTCACGACAACTGCTCCAGTTTTGCAGCCGCCGCTAAGCCGGCCGAAGTGGAAAGGGAGTTGCGCGCGCAAATCGAACAGGCCAAAAGAATGGGCATCGATCCGACGCATCTGGATAGTCATATGGGCTGTCTGTTTTTTCAGAATGCCGCCTTGTTTTCCATTTACCTGAAAATGGGTCAGGAATACCGCATTCCGGCTATGGTCAGCCGGGATTTTTTAAGCCAGGCCGACTCTTCTTTTCAAGCCGCCGTCACCGAACGCGACCTGGTGGTCGACCGCGTACATACCGCTTGGCCTGAGGATTATACCAAAGGCATGGTACAGTACTATCTCCGCACTTTTCAATCCCTGGAAGCCGGGGTGAACGTGCTGTTGATTCACCCGGCTACCGACGATACCGAAATGCAGGGCATGACCAACAGCTACGCGCTCTATCCGGCCTGGTGTGCGCCCTGGCGACAAGCCGACCTGGATTTTTTTACCAGTGAGCTGTGTCGGAAAACGCTGGCTGAGCAAAAGATTCGCCTGATTACCTGGCGCGAGGTGGGCAAATTGCTCCGATGAGCAGTGCTTGGTGTACGAAATAAATGTTACCATGCGAACCCCCGTTTTGCTGACCATCCTTTTTCTGTTTTACGCTTGCCAGACCCAACGCCCGGCAGCCCCAACACCGTCATTGGAACAGTCGGTGGCGAAGGGTGGGCCGGAAATTTTGTTCCTGCAGTTGAAAGTGTGGAAAACAGCAGATCGCTACGGCGCCGGGCTGCTGCAGCAACGCCGGGTGGCTGGCCGCTTAAAACGGGATCTACAGGGCACACCACCAGCTGTAGGACAGTGGATCGTGTATTTGCTGGATGCTAAGCAGCAAGTGGTCGACCAAGTCAGCATTCCCGATCCCCTGGAGGAACATTTCGAAACCACCGACGATCAGGGGCGGATGCGCGGCGTGGACGTGCACAAAACGGAGGCGGACTGCCTGATCCGAGTGCAGTACGATCCGCGTTTTGCGGCGGTCCGGATCGAGCAAATTGGCACGCAGCAGCAGTACGTTCCCATTATTTCAATGAACCTTCAATAGTTACAGACGATGAAATCAGCTGTTGTGCTGGTCATTGGGCTCAGCCTGCCGATCCTCGGCCTGGCCCAGATTTTTCCCGTTGAAACCATTCTGGAGAACGGCCTGCCGGAAAAACGCATCAATTACGTGTTTTTGAGCGATGGCTATCAGTCTGGCGAATTACCGACTTATATTACCCAGGTTCAGGCCATGAAGGACTACCTGTTTACCCAGACGCCTTTCCAGCAGTACCGGAACTTCTTTAATATTTATGCCATCAGCGTACCCTCGGTCCAGTCGGGCGCCGATCATCCGGGCACGGCGGGCGACGAAGGAGCCGGTGGCAGTCAACCGATCATCACGGTGAACACCTATTTCAATTCCACCTTCGATTATGCATCCATACACCGGCTGGTCGTGCCGCAGAATACACTCGCCATCGGCAATGTGTTGATTGACAATTTCCCCAGCTATGACCAAGCCTTTGTGCTGGTCAATTCGTCCTATTACGGAGGTTCCGGCGGCAATTACCCGGCGTCGACCACCGATGCTTCATCGCCGGAAATCGCCATCCACGAGATTGGGCATTCATTTGCCACCCTGGCCGATGAATACGCTATTGGCGGACAGGGCGAGGCGCCTAACCGCACCGCAAACACCGATCCGGCGACCGTCCGCTGGAAAAACTGGCTGGGCGACGCGGGCATTGGCATTTATCCCGTGGGCATTGACGGCTGGCAGCGCCCACACGAGGCTTGTAAAATGCAGTTTCTGGGCGTCCCCTTTTGCGCCGTTTGCGCGGAAGCATTTATCGACCGTATCTACGCTATCGTCACGCCCATTTACAGTGCTGCGCCGGACGCAGCCACGGTGGCGGTGACCGGACCGACGATCTTCTCCGCCAACCTGACCCGACCGGAGCCTAATACGCTCAGCACCGCCTGGCAACTGGATGGCGCGACTATCCATACCAATACGGATTCGGTCACCGTTCTGCCCGCCCAGCTGGATACCGGCAGTAGCACCCTGACGCTGTACGTAACCGATCAGACGGCGTTAGCACGGACTTATCTGCCCAACGCCGGTTATGTTTTCAGTCAGAGCTGGCATTTAACCAAAGCCAGCAGCCCGGTGCAAACCGTTGGCAAAACGGACAAGTTCTATTACCAGATGTCGCCAAATCCGACTATTGATGTACTTACCATTAGTGGCAATCTGGACTATGCGACCAAATTAGTGGTGGAATTATATTCCGAGTTCGGCGAGCAGGTGTATTCCCAACCCCTGCAAGTGGAAGGCGCCTACCAGCATAATATCCGGATGACGGCGTTGGCCAGTGGTATTTACACGGTGGTACTGCGCCTGGCCAATGGCTTTTCCGTGCAGGCGCAGGTCGTTAAAATATATTAGGCCGCGCGTCGCACACCATTTGCTTTCCGTAAAAAGATTTCCCGCTTAAACATAAAAAAATATTTTAATTTGCCCCTACCCCGGGCCTACCCCCTTATATCCTGTATGCACCTACCCATCCTTTAACTAAGCCCACATACCTTTATTTACTCATATTTAAAATCTTTTTCATGCATCGAACATCCGCTTACTCCCCACCCGCTCTCCGGCTACTGCTGCTGCTCCGAAAAACCTGTCTGCCGCTGGTGTTGAGCATTTTTGCGCTCCTGCTGGTCACCAATGACATCACTGCCCAAACCACGCGGGTAAAAAAAGTGCTGGTCCAGGGCTTTTGGTGGGATTATCGCAACGATAATTTTCCCAATCGCTGGAGTAATTACCTCACCGAACTGACGCCCCGCCTGAAGTCCATGGGCATCGACGCCGTCTGGATACCGCCCTCCTACAAGAACGGGTCGACGGGTTCGGTCGGCTACAGTCCCTTCGATGCCTATGATCTGGGCGATAAGTACCAACGGGGCGGCAGCGATTCGCTCAACGTCCGGACCCGCTCGGGCACCAAGGACGAGCTGCTGCGCATGATCGGCGTCATGCACGCCAACGGCATCGAAGTGATCCAGGACATCGTGCTCAACCACGTGGACGGCGCCGGCACCAACAGCAGCGGCGCCGGCGGGCAGGACCCGGAGCCGACGTATTCGATGGCCAATTCCAACGGCTATAAGAATTTCCGCTACGTGTCCTTTACCACGCCCCTGCTGGACGAATCGCAGAATGACTACTGGACACGCAACGGCCGCTGGTCCAAGAACTACCCGAACTTCTACCCCAACCTGAACAATAACTGCACCACCGGCGACATCTGCTCGGCCTACTTCGGACCGGATATTTCCTACGAAAGCAGCGCCTACGGCCAAAGCTCGAACATCCCCAATTCCGGCACGGCTACCATCGGCGGAGTGACCCGCGCCTACATCGATCCGGTGCAACCGGCCAACTATATGCGCGACAATGCCCGCAGCTGGATCATGTGGTACAAGAAACAGAGCGGCGTGGACGGCTTTCGCTGGGATGCCGTCAAGCACTTCCCGATTTACGTGCAGGAAGACCTGATCTACAACACCAAATACATCCTGCCTGCATTTGCGCAGGGCGGTGAGGCTATGTTCAACATCGGCGAATGGATCGGCACCAAAACGGAACTGGATGCTTACGTGACCAACGTCCGCAGCGGCACGGAGGAACATACCGGAACCTTCGATTTCGCCCTGCGCGGCTACAGTCCCAGCGGCGGTCTGTACAGCATGGTGCTGAACACCGGCAGTTACAATATGCAGAGCCTGCCCGGCGAACAGCAGGACAAGCGCTACTACAACTACGCCGCCCAGCGCGTGCACCGCACCTGCCCCTTCGTTAATAACCATGATACCTTCCGGCCCTTCCTGTTGACCAACGGCAACTACTCCCAGCCCCTCGGCAACGCCAGCGGCTGGAACACGTCCCAGGAACTCGGCGGCAACGGCCAGCACATCGATCCGCGCGAGCCCCGGCTGTACGCCGCCTACGCCACTATTTTCGCGGTGGACGGCAATCCGATCGTGTTTTTCGAAGACCTCTTCGACGTGGGCACGACCGGCAAGCGCTTTAGCCACCTGCCGACCAGCACGACCGACCTGCCCGTGCGCAACGACATCGTGAACATCATCCTGGCCCACCAGCAACTGCAGTATAAGAACGGCGATTATGCCGTACCGACTGCGCTGACCGGCGCCCAGGCGCCTTTCTATCAAAAAGGCGGCAGCGGCGACCACCTCGTCATGGAACGGAAGGGCCGCGCTATCATCGGCATTACCGACTTTTACAACACGGTGGCCGACAACAGCCAGGACCAGGAAGTATGGGTCAGCGTGGGCGACGCGAGCTGGAACAACCTGGACCTGTACGACTACTCCGGCGCGCACGGCGTGGCGACCACGCACGTGGCCGCCGACGGCCGCGTACTGATCAAAACCGCGCCAGTGGCGCATACCATCAGCGGCGCGCGCGGCCATGGTTATTCCATCTGGGCCCCCAAGCCGGCTGGCACTACGTTCAGCACGGTCACGGACATCTACAACTACCTGGCGACCTACGTACCTACCCGCAGCACCCAGACCGCGGTGGAATGGGAAATGGCCGATGACCTGGGCGACAGCCACGCCAAATCGCTGAAGCAGGGCGGCACACTCCCCAATAACTCGACGACCCAGCGGACCGTGGGCCGGCTCTACACCGCCACCAGCGCCGTCACCACCTGCAAAGTATACCCGGAAGTGGACGGCCGCACCCTGAACGTGGCCATTTACAACGCCAGCGGCACCACCCTGCTGGTGCAGGCCACGGGCGTAGCCACCGCCGCCGCGCCGTTGACGGTGACGTACACGTCGCCCTCTTCCAAATGGCTGACCATCAAAGTCAAAAATGCGAACACCACGCAAGCGGGACAAAAAGTCTGGGTCAATACCACTTATACCGCCCCGACCTCGGTCAACACCCGTACGTCGCCGGGCAACCTGCAGCCCACGGTGGGCGATGCTACGACCGACCGGGATGCGGCAGAGTTACAACCGAATAAAGCAACCATTGCCGTGTATCCGAATCCAACCAGCGGCCAGGTCTACTTTACCATCGAAGGCATTTCCGACCGCGAAAACCTGCGCCTGGAACTGTTCGATGTGCAGGGACGGCGGGTGATCGACCTGCAGGAGAACCTGTCCACGATCCAGGAGTCCTTCAACCGGCAGTTCAGCGGGTTAAAGAGCGGTTTGTATGTGCTGCAGGTGCGGTCGGCTTCGATCAGGGAGGAGATCAAGGTGGTGAAGATGTAAGAGGTAGGGGTATTTTTAGTGATGATTATAAGGCAGCCATTTCCGTCTGGACGGGGGTGGCTGCTTTTTTGCGCAGCAGGGTACCTCGCAAAAATGCTGGCAGCGGTGTGGGTGCATCCCGGTGAAAGGACCGTTTTCCCTGTCGTCCCGGAAACCATTGTCCGCCAGGACGGCTGCGAAAAAAGAACGATTGCCCGTATTCAACCTAATAACTTGCATACACGCAACTGCCGGCCATTGATTCTGGGTAGATATTAGTTTTCACGCAACAGACTCGTATAGAGGAAAGTGACGGGAAACCAGAGTTAGCACCAACTAAGCAAAGATAGCCGAGCGCGGCACCGAACAAAAAAATACCCTTTTTTGTAAAAAATCGCTTAAATTTGAACTAACATATGCCTAATTTTGATTGGGACGATAACAAAAACAAGTCAAATCAGAAGAAGCATAAAATTGCTTTTGAAGATGCAATCGACGTTTTCAACGATAAAAACAGGCTTGAATATGTGTCAGATAGACAGGGCGAAACAAGGAATCTGACCATAGGAAAGGCATTTTAGGCGATTATAAGCGTAGTTTACACAACAAGGGACTTGGTAATACGAGTCATATCAGCAAGACGAGCCGGCCAAGACGAAAGACGAGCTTATTTGTCGAACAAACTAAACAACAAGGAAGATGGTGAATCATAAAATATCTGTTTCGGAAGCCCTGCAAAAATTGGAAGCGGGGGAATCAGTTAGTGACTATGCGATTGACTTTAATCGGATAAAAGTAGAAGCATTGGACGTTATGAAATTGTCCAAGGGTGGGATAGTAGTCCCGGAAGCCGCGATCTACTATGGCGATGATGACACTGTTTATGATGAAGAGTTTGAAGGCGACTGGGTTATGGTAGATAGTTCTACCAATTCTAAGCAGACTGAAGTAAAGATAACCTTGCAAGACGACATTAAACAATGGGTTGAATTAAACAATGTACAATTAGACCATTTGATAGAAAAGTTGCTTGACGGCTTTTATCGTACTCACAAAACGGTATCCGAGAAGTCATAAAGGCGGACTATAGT
>JBKJKS010000250.1:0-3509 GCA_046597295.1 Saprospiraceae bacterium | reverse complement strand
CTTGATCGCGACCGGCGAAGCAGACGCCTATGATTATTACGATCGCTACATCAGTCGCAAGAACATCGGCATCGACGAGTTCGACCAACTGTTGCAGTTGCGGTCGCCGGTGCTGCTGCGTGGATTGATCAACCAATTCTCCGATGAGGCCTGGGGCAACGTGCGAACGTCCAGGCGAGCATACTATGAACAGATGACGCAACTGGGCGAACGCCTGTTGCAGGTGGAAGACAATGCGGACAACCGCCGAATGCTTTCCATGAATTACAACAGTCTGGCCTGGAACGGACTTTTCAGTGGCGAGTATGCCGAATCAGAAAAAGCCCTCCGCCGCGGCATCGTGGTGGATTCCAGCAATTTGTTTCTGTATACCAACCTGCCGCACGCCATTCTCTTTCAGGGCGGTCGCTTCGAAGAAGCTTGGCAAGAATACCAAAAATACCAGGCTTGGCCTTACGCTCCGGAGCGCAATCGGCCATTCATCAGGGAAGCCTACTTTTTTGATTTTGAGGATTTCAAAGCAGATATGGCGGCCAGGCCCAACGAAACAAAATTTACGAAGGCTATGCTGACCGACCTGCAGGAAATTACCCGCCGATTGCATGCCCTGCCCCCCAACCAGTCCAGATCAAACCGTTGAAATGAAAGCCCGTGGCAGGATTTGATCACCCCTGTCCGGCCGTATCCCAGTCATAGCCACGGCCTTTCAGCGCTTCCAGGGTTTCCTGGCGTTTTTTGTCAATAATGGCCTTTTCGGTGGCCACGTTGGCCTCGGCGCGGTAGGCGCCGGTTTCGGTGTCGAACCTTAGTTTATTTTGCACGCCGTTGCGCAGCAGCGTGGTTTGTTCGAGGTGCACCATTTCGAAGACATGTTCGTGCTGGTGCAGTACGTAGTCGTAAGGGCTGCGGGACGAAATGAGTTTGACCAGAATAGGGGCGGTTTCGATGGCCACGAACAGCAGCGTGATGAACAGGCTGGCGTAAAAAATGGCCAGGCTGCGGGCGGATAAGCGGGAGAGGGCATCGATGCGGGCGGCGAGTCCATCGTAACGGGAACGCTCGAGCGAGGCCACAGTCCCCTGCATGGCGAGCTCAATAGACTGAATGGCCTGTTCTTTTTCGGCAATGGCCGGCAGCTGCAGCGCCACGAGTCCGTCCAACTCGACTTGCGCCTGGTCGGCGGCCGCCTTCTTGGTGCGGTAGATGGGGCCGAGGTTGCGGTGCAGCGATCCGCCGGTGCCATCGGCTTCCTGCACCGCTTTAGCCCCCAGGGAATCCCGGAAGGCGGTTTTCAGGGCAATTTCGGTTTTGAGTCCGGCAATCTGGGACCGTAAATCCAGGATCTGTGGTGCATAACGTGCCATGACCCGCTCGTCCTGCTGTTTGAAGACCTCCTGTTCCATCTGCGCCAGTTCGGTAAGGATTTCTTTCTCAAAGATTTTCAGTTCCAATGGTTTGGAGATGACCACCGCCAGCAGCACGGCCATGACCATCCGCGGGAAAGCCACCGCCAGGTTGCCCCACCACCTGCCCTGGCTTTTCATGCTCATCACGATGTAGCGATCGAGATTGAAGATCATCAGTCCCCACACCAGGCCGAAAGTCACCGCCAGCAGATAGGATTCGAACACAGTGTACAAGGCATAGCCCGAAGAGAAAAAAGCCAGGACGCCGGTAAAAAACACCGTGGCGCCGATGCCCGCGTACTTGTTCCGGTCGGACGGGCATTTTTCCAGGATAGAGGCCTCCACCCCGGAGCAAAATAAGAAAAACTGTTCTGGTGTGCGCATGTATAGGTCGGAGCCAAGCGTGGTTAAGGACTAGTGCCGGTACCGGCAAAGCACCTTGCAAACGCGGCTCCTGGAAAAAAATTTCGATTAGCCAGGTACTTGGTTAGACCAACTACCTGATAAAGCAAAATTTGCCGGATTTTGCTGGACTGGCCGCGTCTAGCGATGGACCCTTCCGCCTGAACTACCCGCCATCAAGGCCCGCACTTCGTCTGCGGAGCAAAGATTGAAATCACCCGGAATATAGTGCTTCAGCGCAGCGGCAGCGGTGGCAAACTCCACGACCGCTTGCAGATCTTCATCCGCTTGGAGGAAGCCGAACAGCAGTCCGGCCATGAAAGCATCGCCGCTGCCAATGCGGTCGAGTATATCGGGCAGGTCGTAGGTGGAAGAAGAAAAGACGCTTTCGCCGTCATACAACAGCCCCTGATAACTGTTATGCGACGCGGAAAACCCTCCCCGTTGGGTCATAGCCACGTAGCGCAGGTGAGGAAAGGCCTTTTTCACAGCCATTAGCCAGTTATCCGCCGTCATCAACGCTGCCTGGCCCATTCCCAGGCAAACGCCAAATGCCGTTTTATCGCCCAGCAATACATCCGTGTATTTGAGCAACTGCGGAAATATGTCAACGGGGTTTTTCCCATATTGCCACAGGGTCGCGCGGTAATTGCAGTCGCAGGAGACGGGTATATGCAGTTGCCGGGCCATGATCAAACCTTCCAGCAGCGTGTCGGCAGCGCTCTGCGACAGCGCCGGGGTGATCCCCGACCAGTGGAACCAGGCGGTGTTTTCGAGCGCTTTTCGCCAGTCAATCATGCCTGGCGCCAGGGAAGCCATGCCGGAGTTCGACCGGTCGTAGAGTACCCTGGACGCCCTGTGTCCAACTCCTTGTTCCAAAAAGTAAATACCCAGCCGTTCACCGCCTTTGACGGCCAGGTGGGTAGCCACGCCGTAATGCGCGACGGTGCTCAACGCCGCCTGGCCCAACTCCTGGTCGGGTACCCTGGTCAGGTAAGCAGCCGGCAAGCCAAGTTGCGCCAGGGATACGGCCACATTGGCTTCGGAACCGCCAAACACCGCCTCTAACTGGTGCATCTGTACGACACGTTGTTTCGCGGGAGGGGATAGACGAAGCATGATCTCACCAAAGCAGACGATTTGCATATCTTAAAATTTAAAATAGGTGCGTGCATTGCGGTAACAAATGTCCCCGACCAGGCTACCCAATAGATCGGGTTCGGGCGGAAGCAGCCCGGCTGCTACGTCGCGACCGATCAGGTTGCACAGGATGCGGCGGAAATACTCATGGCGCGGGAACGATAAAAAACTCCGGCTGTCGGTCAGCATCCCGACAAAACGGCTGAGCAGTCCGAGGGTACTCAGGGTATTCAGCTGTTTTTCGATGCCGTCCTTTTGATCCAGGAACCACCAGGCACTGCCCCACTGTATTTTTCCGGGCCTGGAACCGTCATTGAAATTGCCGGCCATCGTTGCGAACACCTCGTTGTCGCGCGGATTGAGGTTGTACAAAATCGTTTGGGCTAATTGATCCTCCCGGTCGAGGCTGTCCAGAAAACGCGCCAGGGCTTCGGCTTGCCCGCAGTCGCCAATGCTGTCGAAGCCAGAATCCGAGCCGAGTCGATGCAGCATCCGGGTATTGTTGTTGCGCAGGGCGCCGAGATGAAACTGTTGGGTCCAGCCGCGCCGGTGGTAGCCCA
This sequence comes from Saprospiraceae bacterium, assembly GCA_046597295.1. Lineage (GTDB taxonomy): Bacteria > Bacteroidota > Bacteroidia > Chitinophagales > Saprospiraceae > M3007. Next base: position 1 of record JBKJKS010000250.1, on the reverse strand, counting down.
G
>JBKJKS010000197.1:0-9679 GCA_046597295.1 Saprospiraceae bacterium | reverse complement strand
GGCGAAAGGGAATAAGAAAGGCGGCGGATTGGCTGCCGCCGGCCGATGCGGTCAAATATTTAATGATCAACACTTAAAAACTTCCACCCCTGTCCCGCGTGTGTCATCCGACATCCCAACTGTATGCGCAAAATCAATAACGAAACAAAAGTTGCTCTGCTGGCCATTGCCGCCGTTGCCCTGGGTATTTGGGGCTTCAAGTTTTTAAAAGGGTTAAATATATTAACGACCTCCACCGCGCTGTACGTCCGGTATAAGAGCGTGGATCAGTTACGGCCATCCAGCCCGGTCTACATCAAAGGCTTTCAGGTGGGCATGGTGGAGGATATGTACATCGATACCGAGAACGATACGACCATCATTGCGGTGCTCAGCATCGATCGCGGGGTCGAAATACCGAAGGATGCCGTCGCCCTCATCATTGGCGAAAGCCTGATGGGCGGCAAAGCCATCACCCTGGAGTTCGATCATCCCTGCCAGGACGGCACCTGTGCCGAGGACGGCGACTATCTGCTGGGCAGGAGTAAGTCTTTTATTGCCAGCGTATTGGGCGAACCGGGCGCCATCGATCCGTACATGGCCCGCCTGCGGACCGGCCTGACCAGCATCTACGACAGCATCGCCGATCCCAATGATCCCCAGGGCCTGGGCCGTTCGTTGGTGGCCCTGGAGGCCTCCTTGCGCAATATGGAGGTCATGACGCTGAAAATCAACCGCCTGATTGAGGCCAGCACGGCCAGCCTGAGTGCTACCGCCCGCAATGCCGCCGATATTACCAATAACCTGCGCGGCAGCAATAAGGACGTTTCGGCCGCCATCGCCAACCTCGCGGCGATCACCCAGCAGTTGAAAGATGCCGGTCTGGACAAGACCTCGCAAAAAGCCGGCGCCGCGTTAGATTCCATCACCGCCAATCTCAGTAACCTGCGCCTGACGCTGCAGGCGACCACCAGCACCATTTCCCGGGTGGATACGCTGGCCCAAAACCTGGTATTAGGCAAAGGCACGGCCGGTAAAATTTTGAATGACGAGGAGATGTACCGCAACCTGCTGGCCACCACCCGCCAGCTGCACCTGATCATGCAGGACCTGCGGCTGAATCCACAGCGCTACACCACGGTGAAAGTCAAACTATTTGGAAAACCCAAACTGCAGCCTTACGCGACGCCGGAAATGGACCCGGCCTACCGAATGCTGATTGACAGCCTGGAGCGCGACTACAGCCGCCGGGTGCGGGCGGAAATGCGTCAGGACAGTATTCTGCTGATCAACAACTAGGATTGGATGAACGGAAAGGCTATTCGTCCCCTCTACGAGGAACACGGCGCCGAAGGGTACTATACGGCCTTTGCCGAGCACTACGAAAATCCGCACCTGACTGAAATAGCGGCGCTGCTGGAAAAGAATTTTTCTCGCTTCGACTGCTCCGGCGGCGTACTTGATTTTGCGGCGGGCGGCGGAGAAGTGACCGGAGTGCTGCGTCGTCTGGGCCTCACCCAAATAACTGGCTGCGATCCGTTCACCCATGCACTTTTTGAAAAAAATACCGGTCTGCCCTGCCTGCAGCTGTCTTTCAAGGAGGTGATCCGGCAGGGGCTGCCCGGCTGTTACTCGGTGATTATCAGTTCTTTTGCCCTGCACCTTTGTCCACCGAAAGACCTCTTCCCGCTCACCTGGCAGCTCTTACACTCTGCTCCGCTGCTGGTCGTGCTGACGCCGCATAAACGTCCGGAACTGGAAAATTTATCCGGTATCCAACTGGCCTGGGAGGATTTTGTGACCACCGTACGCGGCAAAAAAGTGCGGCTCAAGGCTTATCGGCTTGTAAGCGCAGAGGTGTCATCCACATTAGCCACACAAATTCCAGAAGATGTCGTCATTCTTTCCTGAGGTACCCCACCGTCGCCACAACCCGCTCACGGGTGAGTGGGTGCTGGTGTCGCCCCACCGTGCCAACCGGCCCTGGCAGGGGCAGGTGGAAAAATCGCCGGCGGACGTACGTCCCGCCCACAACCCGGCTTGCTACCTCTGTCCGGGCAACGTGCGGGCCAACGGCGAACATACCCCCGACTATCCGGATGTCTTCGTTTTTACCAATGATTTTTCCGCGCTGCTGCCCGACGTGCCGGCCAGGGAACAAGTCCAGGGATTACTACGCGCCGCTGCCGAGCCGGGCCTGTGCCGGGTCATGTGTTTTTCACCCCGCCACGACCTGACCATTCCGGAAATGGAGGCTGCCGCCATACGCCGCGTGGTGGAATCCTGGCAGGAGGAATATACAACATTGGGGGCTTTGCCTTATATCCGTTACGTACAGATTTTTGAAAACAAGGGCGCGATCATGGGCTGTTCCAATCCCCATCCCCACGGTCAGATCTGGGCGCAGCGCACGGTGCCACCGGAGCCGCTGAAAAAACAGCAGCAGCAAGCCCGTTATTTTCGCCGGCATGGCCGCACCCTGCTGACCGATTACCTGGTCCAGGAAGGGCAGGAGCAAATCCGTATATTGTTTGAAAATCAACATTTCGTTGCCCTGGTACCATTCTGGGCCGTCTGGCCGTTCGAAGCCATGCTGATCCCCAAGCGCCCGATGGCCCGCATTACCGACCTGTCCACTGCCGAAACCGCCGCCTTCGCAGCGGCCTACCGGCAGCTCACGATCCGGTACGATAACCTGTTCGAGGTATCGTTTCCTTATTCGGCGGGTATTCACCAGGCGCCCACGGATGGAAAACCGCATCCTGAATGGCACTGGCACATGGTTTTTTATCCACCACTGCTGCGGTCGGCCACAGTGAAAAAATTCATGGTCGGCTACGAGCTGCTGGCCGCGCCACAACGCGACATTACCCCCGAAAAGGCGGCCGAACTATTACGCGCTTTACCGGATGTGCACTATAAACCCCTCATCAACCCATAAAAACGCCTGCAAGACATGAACATTCTCGTTACCGGCGGCGCCGGATTTATTGGTTCTCATACGGTGGTCGCGCTCGTGGAGGCGGGCTTCCGGCCGGTCATCATCGACGATTTTTCCAATTCGCAGCCCAGTGCGCTGGATGGACTGGCCAAAATACTGGGTGAAAAGCCCACCTGTTATGCGCAAAACTGCAATGACTATGACGCACTGTGCCGTATTCTGAAAACCGAACAGATCGGTGGGGTAATCCATTTCGCTGCCGCTAAATCGGTGGGCGAATCGATGCACGAGCCACTGAAGTACTACGAAAACAACCTGGGGTCGCTCATTACGCTGGTGCGCGCCGCCCGGGCGGAAGGCGTCCACCACCTGATCTTTTCATCGTCCTGCACAGTATACGGCGAGCCGGCAACGCTTCCGGTCACCGAGGAAACCCCCGTTCAGCCCGCGTCTTCGGTCTATGGCAACACCAAACAGGTCGGCGAGGAAATTCTGCGCGACGTAACCGCCGCCGATCCCACCCTTCGTGCTATTTCGCTGCGTTACTTCAATCCCATCGGCGCCCACCCTTCGGCCAGCATCGGGGAACTGCCACTGGGCGTACCGAGCAATTTAGTCCCCTTTATTACCCAGACCGCGGCCGGTTTGCGACCTTCCCTCACGGTCTTCGGGAATGACTATCCCACCCCCGACGGCACCTGCGTGCGGGATTACATCCACGTAATGGATCTAGCGGAAGCGCATGTGGCAGCCTTGCAAAATCTGCAGGCAGCAGCACCGACTGCGGCCAATTACCAGGTTTTCAACGTTGGTACCGGACAAGGGAATACGGTACTGGAGTTGATCGAAGCCTTCGAAGAGGTTAGTGGCCAGCCCCTGCGCTACCAGATTGGTCCGCGGCGGGCGGGTGATATTTCAGCCGTGTACGCCGACGCGACAAAAGTGCGCGCGGTACTGGGCTGGGAGGCCAAACGCAGCCTCCGGGAGGCGCTAGCGGATGCCTGGCGTTGGCAGCAAGGGCTGTAGACCACCGTACCGGCGGGTTCAGCCGCCGCACATCTCTTCAGAAAGTGCAGGCCTGTACATCGGCGGCTCAACCCACCGGTACTTCAGCGGAAGATTGGCAGAACTATGAACCGACCAGAACACTTACAACGCCTGCGCACCGAAATTTTTGACCTGTGCATCATTGGCGGTGGCGCATCTGGCGCCGGCTGCGCCCTGGACGCCGCTCTGCGCGGGCTCAAGGTAGCGCTGGTCGAAAAAACGGATTTTGCCGCCGGTACTTCTTCCCGCAGCACCAAGCTGGTGCATGGCGGGGTACGCTATCTCGAGCAGGCCTTCAAAAATTTCGATTTCGCCCAACTCCGCCAGGTCCGGCACGGGCTGGAGGAACGGCGCATCCTGCTGGCCAATGCCCCGCACCTGGCCCGGCCCCTGGCGCTGCTGACGCCGGTATTCAGCTGGTGGGCCGGCTTATACCTCCGGATCGGACTCTGGCTGTACGATGGCTTCGCCGGGCGCCGGGACGCTTTGCCCGGCAGCCGCTGGCTTTCGCGTGCCGAGGCCCTGCGGCGGATGCCGGGTCTCTCCCCGCGTATCCACAGTGCCGTATTGTACTATGATGGTCAAATGGATGATGCCCGCTATGCCCTGGCCCTCGTGCAAAGCGCCGCCGCTGCCGGCGCCAGCGTCGCTAATCATTTGGAAGTAATTGATTTTCAAGAAAATACATCAGGTAAATTGCAATCTGTCGCCCTGCGGGACGACCAGACGGGCGAATCGTTCGAGCTGCAGGCCCGGTTGTTTCTCAACTGCACCGGTCCGCAGGCCGACATCCTGCGGCACCTGGCCAACCCACAGTTGCCGCCCCGCATCCGGCCGTCCAAAGGCGTCCACGTGGTGCTGCCGGCCGCTATTTTAGGCAGTACCGATGCTATGCTGATCCCCCAGACCCCGGATGGGCGCGTCCTCTTCGCTATTCCTTTTGCCGGCCAACTGATGCTGGGCACTACCGACCAAGACTATCCCCATGCAGCGCAGGAGCCTGTGCTGGAGGCCTCGGAAGTGGATTTTTTACTCGATACCCTGCAACCGTTTGTGGCGCAGAAACTGGATAAAAGTCAGGCGAAAGCGGGCTTTGGCGGCTTAAGACCCCTGGTCATTGGGCGGCCGCTGCACTCCTCTACGCAGGAGCTGCCCGGCCCGGCTCTGAAAAAGAAGGGCGCCACGAAGCGGCTCCTGCGCGATCATGAAGTAGAATATGATCCTGTTTCCGGATTGATCAGCCTGCTGGGCGGAAAATGGACGACTTACCGGCTCATGGCCCGCGACGCCGTGGATGTTGTCTGCGATCTGCTCAGTTGGCATACGCCCTGCGCCACTGCCGAACATCGCCTGTTTGGCGCGCACGGCTTTGTTCCGGAGGACTGGCAGCAACTGGCGGACGACTATGGCTTCGAACCGGCGATCGCCCAACATTTGCACCATAACTACGGCAGCCATGCCGGTAGGGTAGGGGAGCTGACCCGCAAACGCCCGGATTTGCATGTCCGCCTGCACCCCGATTTTCCCCACCTGGCCGCCGAAGTCGTGTATGCGGCACAGGAAGAAATGGCCGGCTCCGTACGCGACTTTCTGGCCCGGCGTATCCGGCTGGAAGTGAGCGACTGGCAGGCTGCCCGCACCGTCGCGCCGGAGGTGGCCCGGCTCCTGGGGGAAACGTTGGGCTGGCCGGCAGCCCGGCAGGTTGCTGAAGCGGAAGCCTATACGGCTTTGATCGACAACTTTGTACAGCAGGCCGGATTGTCCGGCCGCTAGGCGACCACTTTGTGCTGCAGTAACCGCCGGCCAAGCAGGTACAAGAGCAGCAGCCCCATCACTGCGAACAGGATCCATTTCGTACAAAAGTAAAGCATTTGGAAGCAGTATTCTTCCGCAAAAATTCTGGACATTCGCCCGGTCGGGGCCTTGGCTGCCGGTTTCGCTCACCCATCAATCCTTCCTGAAATGCAAACCTTTTTCGCCGAACTGGTCGGTACAGCGCTGCTTATTCTGCTCGGCAACGGCGTGGTGGCCGGCGTCGTGCTGCGCGGTACAAAAAATGAGAACGCCGGCTGGATCGTTATCACCTTTGGCTGGGCCCTGGCGGTCACCTTTGGGGTGTATGCGGCCGGCAAAGTCAGCGGCGCCCACCTCAATCCGGCGGTTACGCTGGCCCTGGCCGCTACAGACCAGTTCGAATGGTCCAACGTACCGCTGTATGTATGCGCGCAAATGCTCGGTGCGATGCTCGGCGCGGGCCTGGTGTACCTGCACTATTGGCCGCACTGGGCGCGGACGGAAGACCCGGGCGCCAAACTGGCGGTGTTCTGCACCGCGCCGGCCATTCGCCATACCACCAGCAACGTACTGGGGGAATTTATCGGCACTTTCGTATTGCTCTTCGGCCTGTCGGCGTTAGGCGCCAATGAATTTGCCGAAGGCGTCAATCCGCTGGCGGTCGGCGCGCTGGTGATGGCCATCGGCCTGTCGCTGGGCGGCACCACCGGCTATGCCATCAATCCGGCCCGCGACCTGGCCCCGCGCATCGTCCATGCCCTGCTGCCCATTCCCGGCAAAGGCGGATCGGACTGGAACTATGCCTGGATTCCGGTCCTCGCACCCATCCTGGGCGGGATTTGCGGGGCCGCCGCCTACCAGATGCTGCTGGGCTGATCAGGCGGGCCGCATTATTATCAACCTTCATCAACCCATATCAACTTTCATCCACCTTTCCCATGCAGTACATCCTCGCCATCGACCAGGGAACAACCAGCAGCCGCGCCATCGTTTTTGACCGGGCAGGCAATATTATTGTCTCCGCGCAACAGGATATTACGCAGTATTTTCCGAAGCCCGGCTGGGTGGAGCATAACCCCATTGAAATCTGGGAATCCGTACAAAATGTGCTGCGGGAGGTGCTGGAAAAAGTCAGTACCGACGAAATTGCAGCCATCGGTATCACCAACCAGCGGGAAACTACCGTGGTCTGGGACAAACGCACGGGTAAGCCGGTCTACAACGCCATCGTGTGGCAGAGCCGGCAGACCATGGACATTTGCGATGATTTGAAGGCCAAAGGCCTGGAATCGGCCGTACGCTACAAAACCGGCCTGCTGATCGACGCTTATTTCTCGGGCACCAAGATCAAGTGGATCCTCGACAATGTGCCCGATGCCCGCTATGCCGCCGATGCCGGCCATTTGCTCTTCGGCACCATCGATACCTGGATCCTGTGGAACCTCACCCGGGAGCAGGTCCATGCGACCGACTATACCAATGCGTCACGGACTATGCTGTACAACATCCGCGAGCTGCGCTGGGACGAGGAACTGTGCCGGGCGCTGGAGGTGCCCGCCGCCATGCTGCCCCGGGTGATGGACAGCAGCGGGGTGTACGGGCATGTCCGCTCCGAGCTGGTGGGCGGCGACCCGGAGCGATCCATTCCGGTGAGCGGTATCGCCGGTGATCAACAGGCCGCCCTGTTCGGACAGGCTTGCTTTCTGCCCGGCGAAGCGAAAAACACCTACGGGACCGGCTGCTTTATGCTGATGAACACCGGCGAACAAGCGGTGGCTTCGCAAAACGGCCTGCTGACCACCATCGCCTGGGGCATCGGCGGACGGGTGGAATACGCGCTGGAAGGCTCCATCTTCGTGGCCGGCAGCGCGGTGAAATGGATGCGCGACACGGTGGAGCTCTTCGCTGATGTGGCGGATACGGAGCGCTACGCCATGAGCCTGTCTTCCTCGGAAGGGGTGTATTTCGTGCCGGCTTTCGTGGGTCTGGGGACGCCTTACTGGGATTCGGAAGTACGCGGGTCCATCTTCGGACTCACCCGCGGCAGCAGCCGGGCCCACCTCATCCGGGCCACACTCGAAAGCGTGGCCTACCAGACCAAAGACGTGCTGGCGGTGATGGAAAAAGACTCCGGTATCCGGCTGCGCGCGTTGCGGGTAGACGGCGGTATGGTGAAAAACAACTTTCTCATGCAATTCCAGAGCGACCTGCTGGGGGTGCAGGTGGAACGCCCAGAGGTACAGGAGACGACCGCGCTTGGCGCCGCCTACCTGGCGGGACTGGCGGTCGGTTTTTGGCCGGATAAAGCCGATATTTCCAAAAACTGGCAGCTGCAACGCGTTTTCAAGCCCGGCATGGCCCGGGCGGAAGCGCGGCGGCTGTACCGCAACTGGCAGCTGGCGGTGAAGGCGGCGCGGGTGTTCAAGGTGCGATGATGGCAACCATCACCATACTATCATCCCGACAGCGGAGGGATTTGCCTGGAAGTAAAGACTGATCATTCATACCTTCCGCTTCAATTACCAACCGTCAGTCCCCGCGCCCGTCCCGCTTTCCAGCACCAGAACAGGGCCACGCCCGCCACCAGCAGAAAGGCCTCGCGCAGCCCCAGCGCCTTGGCCAGAAAACCGATAAAGGCCGGTCCGGCCAGAAAACCGGCCATGGCAAAGGTGTTCATCGTAGCCAGGCCCACGCCCTGCGCCAGACCCGGCACCCGGGTCGCGCTGCCGTAGAGGATGGGCGCGCCCAGCGACACCCCCGCCCCCACCAGTGCAAAACCCAGCAAGGTGGTGAACGTATACGGAAGTACTACGGCCAGCAGCAGCCCGACGGCGACCACGGCGCCGCCCACCTGCAGGCCCCGCCGGCTGCCGTAACGGTGGATCAGCGCATCGCCGGTAAAGCGTCCGGCCGCCATCCAGAAAGCATAGGCGGCAAAGCCCCAGCCGGTGAGCCAGGGCGCCGCCTGTACGATATCGCGCATGTACACCGCCGCCCAGTCGGCCATGGTGCCTTCGGCGAGGTTGGTACACAGGCTCAGCACGATCAGGCCCCAGAGCAGGCGATTGGGCCAGACGAACGACGCCCCTTCGCTCTGCGTTTCTATTTTTTCCTCCGGAATGCCCAGGATCGTGGTGCGGATAACCATACCGACCAGCAGGATGAGGCCCACCGCCCCCGTCATGTACAGGGCCGGCGCTACACCCCAACCGGTTATCATCCCCCCGAAGGCGGAGCCCAGCATAGCGCCTATCGACCACATGCCGTGGCAGGTGGAAAGAATGCGCAGGTTTTCTCCCTTTTCCAGGGCCGTGGCGCAGGTATTCATGGCCACGTTGAGGATGGAAAAGAACAGTCCGCAAATGAATAAGCTCAGGGCCAGCAAAGGCACCGTCGGGGCCAGCATGGGCAGCAGAAAGCAGGGTGCGGTGATGAATAGCGACAAAATGGTCGTCTGGCGCATGCCGTACTGGCGGATTAGCCAGGCGCCCAGCAAATTGGCCAGCGTCACCCCCATGGGCAGACAAAACAACAGCAGCCCCAGCTGTGCCGCATCCAGTCCGAACTTGGTTTTGATGTAGGGGATCAGCGCCGACCAGGAACCGTACAGCAGTCCGTCGGTAGCGAACACCAGGCCCACGGCCCGGCTGCGGGAATGCTGAAAGAAGGCGGCGAGGGAACGCAGGAGAAACATGGCGGACGGTATTTAAAACGGGGGCGAAACTACGGCAAGTTGTATTTGTACCAGCCTGGCAAAATTCCTCCTCCGCTTGGCCCGTTCGTCTTGAAATTTCCGCCGTGTCCTCATGGCGCCTGATAACCGGCCGGCCGGAGTTTGGTATGGAGCCGATTTTTTTCTCTCTTTTTACACCGAACGAAAGCACTGCTTACGTGGCCGCGCTTAGTCGGCTATGGAAG
>JBKJKS010000175.1:0-5714 GCA_046597295.1 Saprospiraceae bacterium | reverse complement strand
TTCTACAGAAGATTCACCTGCGCCCGTAGCCCCCCCTAGCCCCCCCATAAAGGGGGGGGACGGCATGATGGAGAACACAACGGCACACTTGTCACCAACGGCGCAGCTGGAGGTACTCCCCCCCTTCACGGGGGGGCAGGGGGGGGCTAACCCTACGGGCACGCAGAACCCCGCTGTACTCCCCTCCTTCTTTACGGACCAATCTCCCGCCCCCAAAAATGCCATGCTCTATATCGGCCATCGACCGACGGTAGATCAGGCCGCATCTGCTGTAATTGAAGTAAATATCCTCGATTTCGAAGGCGATCTCTATGGCCAAATGCTGACCGTAGCAGTACTGGATTTTATCCGGCCCGATCGCACACTCGACGGTTTAGAAGCCCTGCAAGTCCAGATTGAAGCGGATAAGGTGGAAATAGAGAGAAGGTTGGCGGCGCTGGTCCGGGAAAATGCACACCCAACGGCGCAGCCCCCCCTGCCCCCCCGTAAAGGGGGGGTAGCCTCCCACCCTGCCCTATTCGCTCCGGAGGAGGAGGTGCCTTTACCGCAAACGGCGCAGCTGGATCTACTCCCCCCCTTCACGGGGGGGCAGGGGGGGGCTACCCCTACGGAGGACCCTACGCAAAAAGCCGGCAGCAATAAGGAAGAACAGGATTATTCGATAGAAGATTCACCTGCGCCCGTAGCCCCCCCTAGCCCCCCCATAAAGGGGGGGGACGGCATGGTGGAGAACACAACGGCGCAGCTGGATTTACTCCCCCCCTTCATGGGGGGGCAGGGGGGGGCTACCCTCGCAGTACCCATCTCCTCATCGACCATACAGGCAACCCCCACCGTGGCCATCGTCATCCTGAGCTACAACACCCGCCGGCACCTGGCGCTTTACCTGCCTTCGGTGATCGCCCACAGTGCGGGGGCCCGCATTATTGTAGCGGATAATGGATCGCCTGATGATTCACTGGATTTCCTTCAGGCGCAGTTTCCCACGGTAGAAGTACTTGATTTACAGCGAAATTACGGTTTTGCGCAAGGCTATAACGAAGCCCTGCGCCAGGTACAGGCGGATATTTACGTGATCCTCAACTCCGACGTGGAAGTAGCGCCCGGTTGGCTGGAACCCGTGCTGGCGGCGATGCACCGCGACCCCGGCATTGGCATTGCCCAGCCGAAAATACTAGCCTGGACGGACCAATCGCGCTTCGAGTATGCGGGTGCCGCCGGTGGCTGGATCGATGCGCTGGGCTACCCGTTCTGCCGGGGCCGCATTTTCAGCCAATCCGAGATAGATCGGGGGCAGTATGACCAGCCGCAAGCCTGTTTCTGGGCGGCTGGTGCGGCTTTTTTCATTCGTGCCGAGCTGTATCATGCTTTTGGCGGTTTCGATGGCGATTACTTTGCCCACAATGAAGAAATTGATCTGTGCTGGCGGATCAAGCGGGCGGGCTATTCGGTATGGTGCATTCCGCAGTCCGTGGTTTATCACCTGGGGGGCGGTACGCTGGAGTACCAGAGCCCGCGTAAAGTGTTTCTCAACTTTCGCAACAGCCTGTACACCCTGTTGAAAAACGAGTCGGCGGGTAAGTTGGTCGTGCTGTTGCCGGCGCGTTTTCTGCTGGATGGACTGGCCGGTGGCCGGTTTGCGGCCAAAGGTCAATTCCGGTCTATTTGGGCGATTGTACGGGCCCATTTTTCCTTTTACAGCACCTTTGGCGCTACCTTGCGCAAAAGACGGGCGGCGGCACAGATCATTGAAAAGCAGCGGATTGGTCCGGAAAACAAAGCCGGCATCTTTCCGGGCAGCATCGTCTTCACCCACTACGTGCGCCGGATAAAGGAATTTTCAAAACTTTAGCCGGCCGACGCATGGCACTCCCCTACCGCCATGCGGGCAATAGCGGAGGGCAAAATTTATTTCGCAACAAATTACCAGTCAACTGTTTATAGAATTGCCGGCGAAATAAATTTCGCCCTCCCATTATGCACTACGAACTGATTCACGAAGACGAACACTTACTGGTGGTGAGCAAGCCGGCCGGTTTGCTCACCATTCCGGATCGGGGCGGTAGCAAAGACAACCTGGTGAACGCCCTGGAGCGGCATTACGGTAAGGTGTTCATTGTGCACCGGCTCGACCGGGAAACCAGCGGCATTCTGTGTTTTGCGCGCCATGAAGCCGCCCACCGCCACCTGTCGCTCCAGTTCGAGCACCATACGTCGGATAAGTTCTATTATGCCCTGCTGGATGGCGTATTGCACCATGACGAGGGCGAAATCGACAAACCCATCGGCGAACATCCGGGCATCGCAGGCAAGATGGCGATCTCCCAAGCGGGCAAACCTTCCCTCACTTTCTACCGGGCCATCGAACGGTTCCGGCACTTTACCCTGGCCGAGGCCTTGTTGAAAACCGGGCGGACACACCAGATCAGGTTGCATTTCCAGAGCATGGGTTATCCGCTGGCCGTGGATGCCGTCTACGGCCGGCGGGCAGCTTTTTTCCTCTCCGAAATAAAAGGGAAAGGCTATCGGGCGGGCAAATACAGCGACGACGAACGCCCGATGATGGAGCGCACCTCCCTGCACGCCCACCGGCTGCGCATCGATCACCCGGCTACGAACGAACGCCTGGAATTCAAATCCGAACTGCCCAAGGACTTTGCCGCAGTACTCAGCCAGCTGCGAAAATGGGGCGGGGCGAAAGCAATTGACAAATAAGCAATATCCGCTCGCCAAATGAGGAGCGTACAGCATCCGCCCCGTATCTTTGCTTTCCTTAAAAATCACCCTTCACTTACCTACCCGTTGCACTATGTTTGAAAGTCTGAGCGACCGCCTGGAAGGCGCCTTTAAAGTCCTGAGTGGCAGCCATAAAATCACCGAACTCAACGTCGCGGAGAGCATCAAGGAAATCCGTCGTGCGTTGGTCGGCGCCGACGTAAACTACAAGATCGCCAAGGAATTCACCGACCGGGTGAAGGATAAGGCCCTGGGCACCGAAAATGTGCTGCGTAACGTGAATCCCGGCCAGCTCATGGTCAAGATCGTGATGGACGAACTGACCGACCTCATGGGTGGCCAGACGGTGGGGATCAACGTGAAAGGTACGCCCGGTGTGGTGCTGGTGGCGGGCCTGCAGGGTTCCGGTAAGACAACCTTCTGTGGCAAACTGGCCAAATACCTCAAGGAACAGCGCAAAATGAATCCGCTGCTGGTCGCCTGCGATGTGTACCGGCCGGCGGCTATTGACCAGCTGACGGTGCTGGCGGACAGCATTAAAGTGGCCGTTTATAAGGAAGTAGAGAACAAGAATCCCATCGAAATCGCCCAAAACGCGCTGAAATACGCCAAGGCCAATAATCACAACGTAGTGATCGTGGATACCGCCGGCCGACTCGCCGTGGATGAGGTGATGATGGGCGAAGTGGAACAGATCAAGAAAACCATCGCGCCCACCGAAACGCTGTTCGTGGTGGATTCCATGACCGGCCAGGATGCGGTGAACACCGCCGAGGCTTTCAACCAGCGCATCAATTTCGACGGCGTGGTACTCACCAAAATGGATGGCGACACCCGCGGCGGTGCGGCGCTGAGCATTAAATACACCGTTGGAAAGCCCATCAAATTTGTCTCGATGGGCGAAAAACTGGATGCCCTCGATGTGTTCTACCCCGACCGGATGGCCCAGCGCATCCTGGGGATGGGCGACATCGTATCGCTGGTGGAAAAGGCGCAAATGGACTTCGATGAGGACGAGGCCAAGCGTATGGAAAAGCGCATCAAGCAGAACAAGTTCGATTTCAACGACTTCCTCGGCCAGATGCAGATGATCAAAAAAATGGGCGATCTGAAGAGCCTGATTGGCATGATACCGGGCGCCGCCAAAGCCCTGAAAGACGCGCCGATCGACGATAAAGCCCTGCACCGGGTGGAGGCTATTATCCAAAGTATGACGCCGCAGGAACGCGCCAATCCCGATCTGTTGATCCTGCCGCGTAAGAAACGCATCGCCAAAGGCTGTGGTCAATCACTGGAGCAGATCAACATGTTCATTAAGAACTTCCACGACATGCGCAAAATGATGCACCAGATGGTCAATGCACCCGCGGGTAAAATGGGCATGCCGCCGGGCGTGGGCTTGCCCAAAGGCGGACGGCGGTAGGCTATGGTGGTTATTGGTTATTGGTTATTAGGTTGCCAGGTCCCTGTCACCAATAACGAATAACCAATAACCAATAACCCATCCTACTGCTTGATCATTTTCAACGGCAGGCTCTGCCGGTTATCGCTACGCAGGGAAGCCAGGTACAGGCCCGTTGGCCAGCCCTGGCCAAGCTGTAAGGTACCGGCATCGCTACCCAAGGCCTGCGTGTATACGACCTGCCCAAGCAGGTTGCGCACTTCCAAGGTGAGGTTTGGCGCGGCAGGCCAGGTGTAGCGGAATCTAAAATCCGTGCTGCTCGGGTTCGGCACGACCGACAGCCGGGCACTTGCATCCAGGTCGGGGCGAGTCGATGATATAAGGCCGTCAGGCACCACTTTCACCACATCGATAGCGGCTTCCAGCACGTGGCCCTGGGGCTCGTCGTTGGTGTAAGCCTGTATTTGCACGTTGTCGGACATCACCACAAAGTCTTTCAGGTGGATATTGCCGGCGCTACGCCATTCGCTGGCGGAAACGGTTTCGGTAAATACCGTCACGGTCTGTCCGTTGCTCAAGGCCCGCACCTCGAATTTATCATTTGGACTGCCGTTACCGCCCCCATTAAAAAACCAGTAATCGAAGCTCAGGATCGCATCCTGGTAGGTAGCCAGTTTCATAACCGGCGAGGTCAGGGTTACCGCTCCATTGTCTACGTCGTCGGTTCCGCCGCCACCGCCGCCATTGCCGGTCATGTAACACTGGTTATTATTGTCGCCGGGCGAATCATTCCCCGGATTGGCCTGTAAGCCGCCGAGGTTGGTACCGATGGGCACCCCGCGCACCCAGGCGCCGGAAGTAGCCGTCAGCGTGCTGGTCCAGCCCAGATCCAGCTGGAAATCGTCGTAATAAGCCGGCGTCAGACTGATGGTGACGATCCCGTTCGCATTGAGGTTGAAGCTGGACACTAAATAGCCCCATGCGCCTACTGCAAAAGTACCCCCCGGATCGCAGCTAAAATCCACCTGGCCGGCAGCATTGGTTTGCAGGGTATAAGTCGAGTTCAGGCTGGTCAGGGTAATGTCGGTCAGGGCAATGGGCGATTGGTCGATGGCATTGACCAGGGTAGCCGTCACGTTGTACAGCGACACCGGCTCCAAAGTCAGGTTCAGGGTGGTCACCTGGCCCGTTACCAGCATCACTTCTATGGTCTGGGTGGCAAAACCGGTTTTGCTCACCGTGACCAGCAAGGCGCCCGCAGTAGCGCGGCCGGTTTTGAAAACCCCCGAGCTGTTGGTGGTCGTATTTGCGCCGGCATCGGTGCTGCTCACCGTAATCGCCGCCCCGTTCATGGGCAATCCGGTACAGCCATTGGTGATGACGCCTTCCAGGTAAGCTGCCCGCTGGTAGGTGGGCGTGAAGATGTTCAGCACCGCCGGCTCGATGTTAGAGGTCACCAGGGTGCCGGAGGGAAAAAACGGGTAAGCGCCCCAGCAGCCTTCGAAATACTGGGTGCCTTCCAGGGGAGGCGCCCAGGTATCGTAGCGGCCAACGATCACCAGATTATCGGGTTTAT
>JBKJKS010000515.1:0-3315 GCA_046597295.1 Saprospiraceae bacterium | reverse complement strand
CCCGAATCTTCGCCATGTGCTCTGCACTCATGTCGCGCATCTTTGCAGCGCCATCCTCCGCCGCTTTCGCTTTTTTTGCCTTCGGCGTTATCGCGCCGGAGGCGATGGATTCGGCCCGCTTAGACATCCGTGCTTCCCGAATCTTGGCCATGTGCTCGGCGCTCATGCCGCGCTTCTTCGGAGCGCCATCATCCGCCGCTTTCGCTTTTTTTGCCTTGGGCGGTATCGCGCCGGAGGCGATGGATTCAGCCCGCTTAGACATCCGTGCTTCCCGGATCTTGGCCATGTGCTCGGCGCTCATGCCACGCTTCTTCGGGGCATCAGTAGCGGACTTTTCGGCCTTAGGCTTGGCCGGCCGGCCGGGCTTACGGCGTTCGCCACTGGCTTGCGTGGCCTCCGCAGCCGTACGATCGGCAGCTATTTCGGACTGGGTACGGCGCTTGCGTTTGGTAGTAACCGGTGTGCTGCCGACACTTTCCTGCGCGGCTGCTTTGGGCTTCGGACCGGGTTTCCTGCGTTCCGTAGTCGGTGGCGTGGCGGCGCGATCGGCAATCATCTCGGCCTGGGTGCGGCGTTTGCGCTTGCCCGGCAGGATGGCATCCATGATATTGTACAGTAAGCCGCGCTTCGGCCGGCGGGCGCTTTTTGCTCCGTCGGGTGCGCTATCCACATTCTCCATCTGGGCAGCCCGGGGCTTTGGACCGGGTTTCCTGCGTTCCGTAACCGGCGGCGCGGCGGCGCGGTCCGCGGCCATCTGGGCCTGGGAACGACGCTTGCGCTTGCCTTCGGAGGGCGGTAGCGGCAGTGTTTCGCCGGCTTTGGCGGCCCGGCGCGCCTGGTGCGCAGCGCGGATTTTATCTTTATGCTCATCGCTCATGCCGCGCTTTTTTGGCTTGGCATCGGCATCACCGGCTGACAACTGTTGTTTCGGCTTCGGACCACGGCGTTTGGGCAGGGCTTGTTGACCAGTGGTAGCCAGGGCTTCCATCGCCGGAGCGGTGGTCGCCTCTATTTTACCTTTGCCGTCCGTGACTAATCGAATATGGTGGAGGTGATGCTGGCTATGCCATATATAGAGGGCAATGGCTTCCTGCATCTGCACCGTCCGTTTGGAAGACGGGTGGTAGTAGCCGCGCTCGAGGTCCTCCTCGGAAAGGGATTCCAAAAATTCTACCCAGCGAACGTGCAGGGCGGAGAGGAGTTTCAGCGACATTTTGATGGGGCCATGCAGACCATCTTCTGTCTCCGCCCACAGCTGCTCTTCATAAGGCTTGATAATGGGGGTATTCTCCGTCACTGCCAGCTTCATACGGATGTAAGCATTCATGTGACTGTCGGCAATGTGGTGGACGACCTGCCGGACAGTCCAGCCGCCGGAGCGGTAGGGCTTATCCAGGTCATTGCCTTTCAATTTTTTTACCGCTTTTTTCAATTCTTTCGGAAACCGGTCCAGCGCTCTGATGTGCCTGCGGGTATCGTCGAAAGAATATCTTTGGCCGTATTCAAATGGTCCGATGGGGTATCGGCGATTATCCTGTTCTTTCATCGTTATTGATATTTTAATAGTTTTACTAATTCACTTATGGTGATCCGGAAAGCTCCGGACAATTCATTTCTTATCTTTCCAACGCCACAAATAGCGACTGGCTAAAGTTCGATAGGGCTGCCAAGGTGTGGAGCATTCCAACATTTTTTTCTTTAGTTCTTTGCCAGTTTCAGTCAGGTTGTATAACCGGGTCATGGCTTGCTGAATGCCAAGGTCATCCACCGGAAACACATCAGGCCGCCCCAGGGTAAACATCAGCAGCATTTCTACCGTCCATTTACCTACCCCTTTTATTTGGGATAAGAACCCGATTATTTCCGCATCGCTGAGGTTATCCCAATCGTGGTTTTCTAGATCATTTTGCAGAGAAAATGCCGCTACGTTCTGCAAATACCCGGCTTTTTGGCCGGACAAGCCCACACCGCGCAGCTGCGCCGGCTCGAGGGCAATCACTAATTCGGGATGTGGATACTGATCTGGGAATAAGGCGCAGAAGCGATTAAAAATAACGGTAGCCACTTTTACACTCAGCTGTTGGGAGACGATGGAGTCCAGTAAATCGTAATAAATTCTTCGAGAGGGCGTGTGCGGCAATAATTCTGTCTGATCTATTACCTTCCTGAGAACCGTATCTTGTTGCAAATGAGCAACTGCTACACTAGAATTCATACGGCAAGATTAAGTCTTTTCATTTTAATCCAACTAATTTATTTACTTTATAGCAGGTTATTGTAGACCGACCAATTCAATTACGCAGAATTTTTCTAGCAGGAATCATGCAGCGCATGTTTATAACAATCTGTTTTTCAGCAATTTATACAAGCAAATAGGCCCTTTTTAAAAATTGCTGGACGCCTGGATAGCGCTGCCAAATGAAGTAAAAAAGTTAAAATTGTTTACATCCTTTTCCTGGTTTCAGCAAAATTCCTGGCCGGCCGGCAACGCTTTTGACCAAATGCGCTACCGGAATTTTTCGGCGGCGGCGAAAAACATCTTAGAATGTTTTGTACAAAAGAAATAATATTGCCCTGCCGGATGCTCACCCTCAACCACTTCCGGTCGATCATGTGTATGGGATTTCAAAAAGTAAATACTGTTGACAGTAAAAGCGAGATGCAGCTCTTTGTACGCAGCTTGCTGGACGATGTGCAGGCCTTCGAGTACATGCTCGAAAACGACTGGTTCGAAACCGATATCATTCGTATCGGTGCGGAGCAGGAGATGTGTCTGGTGCATAACAAGACCCTCAAACCGGCCACCATCAACATGGAAGTGCTGGCCAAACTGGGCGATGACAAACCGTGGTGCGTCACCGAACTGGCCAAGTTCAATCTGGAGACGAACCTCAGTCCGCGCGAATTCACCGGCAGCTGCCTGAGCGATCTGGAGGCCGAGAACCTGCATTATCTCTCCATTATCCAGAAGGTGCTTGACGAGTTCGATGCGAGCATCATCCTGTGCGGCATATTGCCGACGTTGCGCAAGCACGACCTGGAGATGCATAACCTCACCCCCAAAGACCGTTACTATGCGCTGATGGCGGCCATTCAGAAGCATTTGCTGGGGACCTCCTTCGAGCTGCGGGTGGAAGGCGTAGACGAGTTGCTGGTCAAGCACGATTCTCCTTTGCTGGAGGCCTGCAACACCAGTTTTCAAGTGCATTTGCAGGTGACGCCGAAGGAGTTCGTGAAACTGTACAATATTTCCCAGGTGCTGGCTGCGCCGGTGATCGCGATTTCCGCCAATTCACCGCTCGTATTTGGCCGCCG
>JBKJKS010000563.1:0-4635 GCA_046597295.1 Saprospiraceae bacterium | reverse complement strand
ACTGGTCGCACTATCGTGCAGAAAATGGGCCACCTCGGACTCACTGTTCAAGGGGCTGGATACCGGCCGAACCCGCATGCTGGTCACTTCATCCGCTTCGTCCATGCGGTCGTCGATGGCTTCGATTTGCACCCAGTCATGTCCATCGCCCGCGTCCGGCCCCGGTCCGGGTACGTCGATTTGCACATAATCGCCCACTTCCGGCAGCCGGTGGGCGATCGACTGGCCCTGGGCATCGCGCAGGATAAAGGTACTGCTGAGCCCGCTGCAGATATGTTGCCAGTTGTTGACATCCAGCAGGCGCTTGCGGGCCACCTGAAAGAACTGCCGCGCGGCGGCCACACTGTCGAAGTCCACGGATGCACTGGAATTTTTTTGTACACCGACCTGCTGGTCGGGAACGAGGGCCTGCTTATCTTTCATACAAGGTGTTTTGAGGATGCCTAAAAAAACCGTACCAGCCCGCGAAAAATGGTCGGTCATGCCAATATGCTTCCGATACAAAAACGTGGTTTCTTTGTGATCTGATCCGCGCACTTTTCTCACCTTCTTACAATTTCACCCACTTATGAAAGCCCTTGCCCTCGTCCCTGGCACCACCGACCTGCACCTGGTGGAGCGCCCCGAACCGGCCCTTACGCAGCCGAACCAGATTAAAATGAAGGTGCTGCAGGTCGGCATCTGTGGCACCGACCGCGAAGAAGCCGCCGGCGGCCGAGCCGATCCGCCGCCCGGCAGCCGGGAGCTGGTCATCGGCCACGAAATGTTCGGCCAGGTGACGGAAGTAGGCCAGGATGTTCAGAACGTACGCCCCGGCGACTACGGCGTATTCATGGTCCGCCGCCCTTGTGGCACCTGCGCCCCCTGCCAGTCCCGCCGCAGCGATATGTGCCTGTCGGGCAATTACACGGAGCGCGGTATCAAGGGGGCAGACGGATTTCAGCAGCATGTCGTCCTCGACGAGCAGGACTACTTTCTTGCCGTGCCGTCGGCCATTGCCCAGCTCGGGGTGCTGGCCGAACCCACGTCGGTTGGCGAAAAAGCCATCCAGGAGGCCGTGCGTATTCAGGCGGCCCGGCTCCCGGACGTCAGCGCCGATGACTGGTTGCAGGGCAAACATACGCTGGTCGTCGGTCTGGGTCCCATTGGCCTGCTGGCGGTGATGATCCTGCGTCTGCGCGGTGCGGAAGTCACCGGTGTGGATATTGTCGATGAAAACAGCCTTCGGCCCGCCATTTTGCGCGAACTGGGCGGGAAATACGTAGATGGCCGGAAAGTTAAAACCACCGATCTGGACGACGTGCTGGGTCAGCTCGACCTGGTCTTCGAAGCCACCGGCGTGGCCCAGCTGGAATTCGACCTCATCGATGCGCTGGGTATCAACGGCGTGTACGTGCTCACCGGCATCCCATCGGGTGACCGGCCGGTGACCATGCAGCCGGCTCACCTGATGCAGCAACTGGTGCTGAAAAACCAGGTCATCCTGGGCAGCGTCAACGCCGGCTACGAGCATTTCCGGCAGGGCATCGTCGATCTGGAGGCCGCTTCCAAACAATTCCCCGGCGTGATCGAAAAGATCATCACCGACCGGCATCCGTACACGGATTTTGCGGCGGCACTCGGGCAACATGGGGCGGAAGAAATCAAGTGCGTGATCGAGTGGGCGGAAGGAAGTTGATCAAGGGTTGGTAAAAGTTGATGCAGGTCGATAAAATTGCGGTACGGTGCCCGATGGTCGGTCTGCGCGGCGGCAGGTTGGTTGATATTTACCTATATTTGTATTGTTTTTTCCAAACCAATGCCAGTAGTTATGACGGCCACCATTTCCAGTTTTTCCGATATTCGATTCAGGGTTCGTCACCGCGGTCCCTTGCTGTTCGAGGATAAAGCCATGAGCGATACTGCATTCTATGCGTTTTGCCTGGATAACGCCGAGCTGCGCATCGAAAGGAATTCCAACGGAAAAATCATCGTTATGCCCCCTACTACTTCTGAAACCGGTCGATACAACTCCGAAATTCATATTGAGTTGGGTATTTGGAATCGCAAATACCAGCTTGGCAAAACCTTTGATTCTTCCACTGGATTCAAACTATCCAACGGGGCCGAACGCTCACCCGACACCGCCTGGATCGCCAACGAGCGTTGGGATGCACTACCCATCGAACAGAAACGGAAGTTTGCGCCCATTGTCCCCGACTTCGTCCTGGAACTTCGCTCCAATGACCAAAGTCTAACCGAGCTCCGCGAAAAAATGAACGAGTACATGGACTGCGGCTGCCGACTGGCGTGGCTGATCGATCCGCAGCACCGGCGCACGTACGTGTATTCGGCCAATGGCGATATTCAGACGGTTTCGTTTGACGAAGCGCTACAGGGTGGCGAGGTGCTGGCAGGTCTGGAGGTAAGTCTGGGGGCAGTGCTGGGGCTTGGAAACGAAGGTTGAAAAACGGGGTTGGACGGGGTTTTGTAAACTTTGATTTGGTGAACGGGTATTTAACACTGCCGAGGACAAGTATTTGGAAATCAAGCGGGGGGAAGCAAATGGTGTATCGGAATATTCCGAAGTCCACAGATGATTTTATGCAAATTCACCCGGTCTATGCGCAATTCATCGGCCAGGGCAGATAAATTCAATGCTGGCCGTTCCGCTATAAATTGGCGAAAATCTTGTTCATTCACTGGCGAAATATACGCAACTTTGACTACAAAATTGTAGTCAAAGTTGCGCATAACCAATTGTTCGGGGCCAAGCAGAAAATAAAAAAATAGGCTTATATTCCCAATTAACTTTCGCACATTCGATCTTAATAAAATGTAAGCCATATGGAATACGGAATTGACGATTTGCTGGGCAAGGGATGATGGATGGCGATGGAATCAGGGAAGTTCATACTAACACCATGGAAGGCCTTTGGACCGAACTACGTAACTTTTTGCGCCGATTCAAAGGCGTCAGTAAGCACTTTATTCATTTGTACGTGGCCATGTTTGAATGGATGCACAACTTGAAAACGTTATCCCCGGCAATTATTCAAGTAATGGTATTCAGTAAAACAGGAACATGAGCCAATTTGATTTGTTTTTCCCTGTCGTGAGCTTAACCTCAAAATCCAAATCTCTTCGGGGTGAGGATAGCCGACGCCTCATTATCCCAAGTAGGCACTTCAAACCAAATTGTATGAAAAATTTCATCCATTCCATTTTCTTTTTACTGGCCGCTTTTGCGCTGGGTTCGATGGTTTCCTGCCAAAAGGAACCTCAAAAAGCGCTGGTTCCGGCGGCGCAAAAAGAGACCGAGCGCTACACTGCCCCCGTAGATTTGGGGGAAGTTTCCAGCCGCAGCAGTTGCCCCTGGACGGTCATCCCCGCTGGCTCGGTGAATGCCCTCGCCGCAGCCATTGCCAGCACCTGCGACGACGGGGTGATTTACCTCAAGGCAGGCTTGCATACTGAAAACAGCGCCGTGACGATTAACAAGCCCGTGAAAGTCATCGGGGAGCAGGGCGCCGTGCTGAAAATGAACCCCGCGTTTTCGGTGTTCGGGCCAAACAATGAATACACCCTCCACTCGGGACTGCACATTCTGAATGCACCGAACACCTTGCTCCAGGACATTGACATTCGACCGACAGGCGCCGATGCCGGGACGGCGGTATTCATTGAAAACTCGCCTGGCTCCGCCATAATACGGTGCCGTTTCACCAATTACCAGTATGCTGCTTGGGTGCATAACAGCGACCGGGTAGCCTTGATGTACAACTTCGTGCATGCTTCGGGCCTTTGGCTGACCGGAGCACTCCTCGAATCCGTAGGCTTTACCGTTGCCAACGGCAAAAGCTGTTACGTTTCAGACAATGAAATAGAAAATGCGCTGGAGGGCATCTGGTGCTGCGACAAATGGGGCACTGCCGAGCGCAACTACTGCCACGACAACCTGATTGGAATTATTTGCTGCAAAGTGCCGGATGTCTTCTACAATCTTCCAACTGGTCAGCCATTCGGAGCAGCCTTTTCTGCGACCGGCTGGAAGGTGACCAACAACACCTGCACCGGAAACTTCGACAATGGGATTATGGTCATTGACGGCTCCAATTTCAACCGGGTGTGGAACAACCAGGCACACGGCAACGGGCTTTCACCAATCGCAGGTACGGCAGCCGACATCGAGAGCTTCGGTGACTCGAATATGTTCGGCTATCTCACGCCACAAGCGCACGACAACTACATAGATGCCACCGGCGACCCGAACACCAAAGTCCGCAACTGCGGGGCAAACAACACCTTCAATGGAGGAATCCCGATAGGAGGCAACTGCCGGTGACAACACCGGGTGGAAGTTGGTCGAGCGCAGGAAATTACGTAAAAGCTGAAATGCCTCGAACAAAGCACTACCGTCTATGCCGCCCAACGCCCGACCCGCAAAAGCCAGCGCAGGGCGGTAGTGCTCCAGCTCGCACCAATACTATCCTCAAATCAAGTGACATGAAAAAAAGGCTAATACTTTCATTCTTTTGCTTAGTAGCCGTTCATTTGTTCGGCCAGCAAAGCATTTATGAAATCTATGCACTTGAATATGAAAAAAGTGGCTGGAGGCCACTCGTTTCGGAGATTGCAGTGGGGGCTACAGCAAAC
>JBKJKS010000524.1:0-4504 GCA_046597295.1 Saprospiraceae bacterium | reverse complement strand
CCCAATACGATGCACTGGTGGCCGCCTGGCACTACAAATTCCTGTACAATCGTTCCGCGCCGACCAAGACGGACGGTTCCATCCAGTCCTTGCTGCCTGCCAACGATCTACCCAGCTATCCGTCGGAAGATGCGGTGGTGGCCGCTGCTTCGCGCGAGCTGCTGAAATTCCTTTTTCCCGGCGAGAAGCCGCTGCTCGATGTACAGTCCACGGAGCATAAAAACAGCCGTCTGTGGGCCGGCGCCAACGTGCAAAGCGACCTCGATGCCGGCGATTCGCTTGGTGCAGCGGTGGCCAAGCGTATTATTGCGTATGCCAAGGTCGACAAAATGGGACAGGCCAACAACCAGGCCGCCTATGCGGATTTGAAAACGGATGCGACCAACCGGGGCGTTACGCAGCTCTGGACGAGCCGCGACCTGCCTATCCGCCCGCCCATGTTGCCCTTTTTTGGTCGGGTGAAAACCTGGAATTTCGACGAGGCGACTAAAATCGCCCTCCGCCCCGGCGCCCCGGCGGCCATCGGGAGCGCTGAATTTGAAAAAAATATGGATGAATTACGAGCGATGGTAAAAAACCGCACCCGTGATCAGTTCCGCATCGCCGCTTACTGGGCCGACGGCGTGGGCACTTACACCCCGCCTGGTCACTGGAATAAAAAAGCTGCCGACCTGATCTACGCAGCGCAATACAATGAAATCCGGGCAGCCAGGGCCATGGCCCTGCTCAATACCTCTCTGGAAGACGCCGGCATCAGCTGCTGGGACATCAAGTACTACTACCTGCTGCCACGCCCGACGGAGATGGACCCTGCCGTGAGTACCTGCACCGGCATACCTAATTTTCCGGCCTACACCTCGGGACACAGCAGTTTTTCGGGCGCAGGGGCTGAAGTGCTGTCGTACTTGTTCCCGGCGAATGCCTCGGAGCTGCAGGCTTTGGCCAAGGAAGCCTCCGAGTCGCGGATTTATGGGTGCATCCACTACCGTTTCGACTGTGAAACGGGCCTGAGCGTTGGCAAGAAAGTCGGCGAGTACGCCGTTACCCGCGGCCGTAACGACGGCTCGGAATAAATAAACGCGAATAAGGATTTTGTGAAAAATGTGGCCGTCCGCGATGTAAACCGCGGCGGTTTTTTATTGCCACGACTATTGGCCACCTGGTTCCAAACCACCCGGCAGACGGTCGCCAAAGCTTATCCGACGATATACTTCCGGTAGGGGAAGATCGCAGTCGCCAACCCGCAAAATGTCTTTGTAACAACGGGTTTTATGGGTTTTGTCCAGGTGTTCCGTTGAATTAGAGAATACCTCAATAATCACCGCAGGATTAAGCGTGGCTTTCATGTTCTTGTGCACCTGATGAAATTGATGCTCCCCACAAACGACCAGGCATAGTGGTAAAATTTCAACAAAAATAAGGGAATGAAACAAAAAAGCCGCCACTTGATTGGAATCAGGTGGCGGCGCAATCGCCGGCGATTAAATTTTGCTACAGCATCGTGGCCTTCGCCGCATCCAGCATTTTCCGCGCCTCGGCCATGTTGGGCGCCTGGGCGTAGACCCGCAGGACAGGTTCCGTACCGCTGGCGCGCACCATTACCCAGTTATCGCCGCCCAGCAGGAACTTCCAGCCGTCCAGGTCTTCCATACCCTGTATTTTATAGCTGCCGAAGGCTTTATAACTCTTGGCTTTACAGGCGGCGATGACCGCTTGTTTTTGCGCTTCGGTAATGTGCAGATCGTCGCGTTCGAAGGCGAAAGCCCCCACTTCAGCGTATACTTCCTGGACCAGTTCCTTCACCGTTTTGCCGGTGACGGCCATGAATTCCAGCACCAGCAGGCCCACCCACACGCCGTCGCGCTCCGGAATATGTCCTTTCACCGCCAAGCCGCCGGATTCCTCGCCGCCGACGAGCACGTCTTCCTGGGTCATGATCTCCGCGATGTATTTGAAACCCACTTTAGTGATCTCGTAGGGCAGTCCGAATTTTTCGGCCATCTTTTTCATTTTGTCGGTCACCGAAAAGGTGAAGACGACTTTGCCCCGCAGATCCTTGTACTTGTACAGGTACAGCAGCAGGATCAGCAACAGGTGGTGGCTGTCCACAAACTGGCCGTCTTCGTCGTACATGCCGATGCGGTCGGCATCGCCATCGGTGGCCAGGCCGGCAGCGATCTTCGGGTTCTTTTTGATCGTCTCGCTGAGCAGCAACAGGTTGCGGTGGATGGGTTCCGGCGCCTGGCCGTGCATACCGGGGTTGTCGTCGCAGTGCAGAAAGATAGAGCGTGGCAGCAGGGCACGTACCGCCCGCTGGCCGGCGCCGTACATGGCGTCGTAGGCCAGGCGGATGCCGGCGGCCTTGATGGCTTTCAGGTCGAAGCTGCGGCGGGCATGCTGGAGATACATTTTCTCCAAATCAGCGGCCACCACCAGTTTCTTGTCCTCCAGTTCCTGGATGGAAGGCAGGTGGGGGAGGCTGCTCGTTTCCGGAATCAGGTTTTCCACTGCGGTGATCTCCGAGGGAACCATCGGTCCTCCGTAGGCGGCTTTCAGTTTATAACCATTGTAGCTCGGCGGATTGTGGCTGGCGGTAATGACCACGCCCAAATCGGCCTTGAGCTTGACCACGCCCAGGCTGATCATCGGCGTACTGACGAAACCTTTGGCCAGGTGCACCTTAATGCCGTGGGCGCCCAGCACCCGCGCCGTGGTCTCGGCGAACAACTGCCCCCCGAACCGGCAGTCATGACCAACGACGGCCTTTTTCATCTTCTGTTTCTTCATGTACAGCGCGGTCGCTTCGGCGACGCGTTTCACGTTGTCCACGGTATATTCGTCGGCGATGATGGCCCGCCAGCCGTCGGTGCCAAATTTGATGGAAATTGCCATGCGTTTGCTTGTAGATGAGAGGTGAAAAGTAAGACGGGTGAGCAGAGTCAGGGGCAAATATATTTTAAATCGGAAGTAGTTTTGCCGGCCTCCGGGAAAGAATCGTTCGACTGCCGCCGGGCTGCTTTTCCCTGATTTTTTTCATCCGTCAACCAACCGCTTTTTGCAGGATACCTACCGCCACCAGGGTTTGCGCAAACGCATGATCGACGATCTTCGCCGACGCGGCATTAGCGATGAGGCGGTGCTGAGCGCGATGGGCGCCGTACCGCGCCATTTTTTTCTGGACAAAGCCTTCGAAGAGCATGCCTATGCGGATAAGCCTTTTCCCATCGGGCAGGAGCAAACCATTTCCCAACCCTTCACGGTCGCTTACCAGACCAGCCTGCTGGAAATAAAGAACCGGGACCGCGTGCTCGAAATCGGCACCGGATCGGGCTATCAGGCCGCTATTCTGGCCGCTTTGGGCGCCCGGGTGTACAGCCTGGAACGCCAGGAGACCTTATATGTGGCGTCGAAAAAATTGCTGGGCGCGCTGGGTTTCAGCACAGTGAAGTGTTTTTTCGGCGACGGGACCAGGGGCCTGGCCGATTTTGCGCCCTATGACAAAATCATCGCTACCGCCGGTGCGCCCGTCGTGCCGGCCGCCCTCCAGCAACAACTCGCCGTGGGCGGCATCCTGGTCATCCCGGTGGGGGAAGAGGTACAGTATATGTACAAAATTACCCGACAGTCAGCTACCGACTTTCAGGAGCTGATGCTGGATGCGTTTCGGTTCGTCCCTTTTTTGCCGGGGGTGGTGAAGATGTAATAGGTGTGGCATGAACTACGGGGAAATTTTTTCTTGAAAAAATTTCCCCGTAGTTCATGCCACACCTACCAGCTGCCATGCCGGTAAAAAATAAAATCGCGCAATTCTTCGGTGTTTTGGTGCAGCAAATGCTGGAAATGCCAGCGCGAAAACGGCCGGCACTTTTGTCCATCCCGGTAGTCCTGGCGGAAAATGGGGTAGTATTCCGGGAAAAGTACCAAACCCAACAGCACGGAAGCCCACACAAATACCGAATGTCTGCCGTTGCCCAGCAGCGCAAACTGCATGCGGGCCTCCCCGATCACGGTAGGCTCAAAACCCAGCAGCACGTGAAAAACATCGTGCTCTTCGGCGTGGGGCTGCAACCGCAAACCATTGGTCCTGAGAAAATTGCCCAGGTCACGGCCCAGCGTACCCGCCGGGAACGTGCAGAGCGTTGGCAAACTATAGCTCCAGACCGGCTTATGATGCCGCATCAACCGGCAGTAAAGGGGGGTGGCCGCCGTCACCAGCCGTAAGCACAGCCATGCGCGCAGCGAAAAGGTAGGGTGGAGCAGGAAATCGAACGCTATATTTTTCATTTCAAATAACTTTGAGTTACAAAGTTATTTGAAAGAAATTAATTTCTGTTTTTTATTGGTTGATCCTTCAAATATTTAAAAAAATGACAAATTAAATTATATCTCAATTAATTGATAGTCAGCAATATGTGCAACAAATATTCAAACAAAAAAATTTACTCAATGTATTGAGTAAATTTACTCAATACATTGAGTAAATTTTTTTGTTTGAATATTTGTT
>JBKJKS010000516.1:0-3734 GCA_046597295.1 Saprospiraceae bacterium | reverse complement strand
TAGTTGCGGCCGATACAGAATATTTTCATGGGCAGTTATTTGTCGGTCGAGTGGGCCTGGCAGTTGTTTTGTTGCGGACAATGGTCAGGGGGTGGATGAAATAAACCGGGACCAGGCTTTTTCGGCAATCTGCCCGGTCAGGTTTTCCACATAGTAACTACCCGCTGCCGGGTCGGCCGGCTGATCGAAACCGCTTTCCATTTTCAGCAGGTGCTGCACGTTGCGGGCGATGCGCCGGCCGAAGGCGGGCGGATGAGTGGTCTGTGCTTCCCTTCCGTCCGCGTAGGGCCGCACCGTGAGCCGGTCCACCCCGCCCACCACCGCCGACATGGCCAGGGTGGTAGCGCGTACCAGGTTGGTATACAGGTCGTCGGTGTAAGCAGCCGGAGCAAATCGCGCCGATACATACGGGTATTCCAGCGGGGCGGCCCAGCCCTGCAACACGTTCAGCCAGAGGAGCTTGAACGCCCGTATTTTAGCGATTTCGAGAAAATAACCGGGGCCAACCGGCAGATGAAAGTGCAGGCTGGCGGCCACTTCCGCCGCAGACAGGCCGCGCCCGGTCAGTTTTTCCAGGTAAAAATGACCACGCCGGAGCAGCTGTGCTAATGCTTCCACCACGTCCGTACCTTCCTCCTCGCTTTGTAGGGCGATGAGCCGGAAGCCGGGAAAATCGGTACGCGCAAAAGCCAGCAGATCGGCCAGGTAACGCCAGTCCACGATCGGAGCGCTGCCCGCCGGATCATAAGCCAGGGAACCGCGCAGCTGCGTCGTAGCCAGCTCCTGTTCCGTCGCTATTTGCTGCAGCGCCGCCAGTACGGCGCCCGGGTTGCGCGCTACGGCGGGTCCGTCGAAGCGCAGACCGATCATCGGCAGGTAGATGCCCTGCAGCAGCTGGCGCAGGACCGCCGTATCGGTGCCTTCCGGCAGGTGGAACAGCAAGCCCTCCGCGCCGAAGGCCAGCGCTTCCAGGGCCTGGCCATTGGCCACCCGTGGATCGCCGGCAGCTATTGTCTCCCCGATTTCCCAGCGGTTGGGGGTCCGGGTCAAGGCGGCGGCCGGCTGCGGAAAATCGTCGGCGTGGACAAAAGGCGAAACGTCCAGGCCAGGCGCCGGCCGCCAATACAAATCTTCCAAAGACTTGTCTTTCAAAGACTTGGCTATTTTTTTGAGCCAGTCCGCTTTGCCGACGATGGGGAATTCAGAAAAAGTGATGGGCATGGGTGTGGTCAGCCGGCGCCGAATATTGCAACAAACGGACTTCTTTGACGGCCAGCAGCAAACGTACGCAAAACCTGCGTTTGCCACCGCCTGAATCAGCGGACAAACACCGGGAAAAGCCTTTTTCAACCCGATTTTCCGCTGAAAATGACTGCATGAAGTACGAACCTTTTCTCCCGTAACCTGTTATCTTTGCGTTTCAATTCAATCTAAATAAACGGATGGAAAAGCGTCGTTTGATATACCTGGACAATAATGCCACCACGCCCTGCGACCCGCGCGTAGTGGAAACCATGATTCCTTACTTTTATGAAAAGCATGGTAATGCCGCCAGCCGCAGCCACCAGTTTGGCTGGGAAGCGGAAGATGCCGTGGACTACGCCCGCGAACAGATCGCCCAGTTGCTCAATGTAGAAGATAAAGAGGTCATCTTTACCTCGGGGGCTACGGAAAGCAATAACCTGGCCCTGAAAGGCGTGTTCGAAATGTATGCCAAAAAAGGCAATCACGTCATCACCCTCGATACGGAACATAAGGCCATCCTGGACTCCTGCAAACACCTGGAGAAAGCCGGCGCCGAAGTGACCTACCTGAAAGTACAGGAAGATGGTGTGGTCAGTCTGGCCGAACTGGAAGCCGCGATCCGGCCAACGACGATCCTGATCTCCATCATGTGGGCCAACAACGAGACCGGGGTGATCCAGCCGATGCGCGAAATCGCCATGCTCTGCGAAAAACACGGTGTGCTGTTCCACAGCGACGCTACGCAGGCCGTTGGCAAGATCAGAACGTATCCGCGCGAAGTGGGCGTTCACCTCCTGTCCTTCACCGCCCATAAAATGTACGGCCCCAAGGGCGTGGGTGCCCTGTACGTCAGCCGGAAGAACCCGCGCGTGAAAGTGACCGCCCAGATGGACGGTGGCGGCCACGAACGCGGCATGCGTTCCGGTACCCTGAACGTGCCCGGCATCGTCGGTTTCGGTAAAGCGGCCGAAATCGCCCGCCTCGAAATGGAGCAGGATGCCGCACGGCTTAGCCAGTTGCGCGACAAGCTCCAGCGCGAGCTGACCACCATGGAAGAAACCAAAGTGAACGGCAACGAAAACAGCCGGATGCCGCACGTGACCAATATTTCATTCAAGCACGTGGAAGGCGAAGGCCTGATGATGACGTTCAATCAAAACATTGCCGTCAGCTCGGGTTCGGCTTGCACCTCGGCTTCCCTGGAACCATCCTACGTGCTCGTGGCGATGGGCCTGGGCGACGATCTGGCGCACTCCTCGATCCGCTTTTCGCTGGGTCGTTTCACGACCGAAGCGGAAGTGGACGAAGCCATCACGCTGGTCCGGAACGGCGTGGAACACATGCGCGAACTTAGCCCGATCTGGGAAATGTACCGCGATGGCGTAGACCTGACCAAGATCGAGTGGAGCGCACACTAAAATTCTATGAAGTGATAAAGTGATAGAATGATGAAGTGATTCCAAGAATACTTCATCGCTTGAATCACACTTTTCCTCTTATCACTTTATTTTTTCATCCTTTCATTACTCTATATCAAAATGGCATACAGCGAAAAAGTGCTCGAGCATTTTAAAAATCCCCGCAACGTGGGGACGATGAATAAGGACGCCAAAAACGTCGGTACCGGCCTCGTTGGAGCGCCCGAGTGTGGCGACGTGATGCGCCTGCAAATCGAAGTGGACGAAGCCAGCGGCCTGATCCGCGACGCCAAGTTCAAGACTTTCGGCTGCGGTTCGGCCATCGCTTCCTCTTCCCTGGCCACCGAGTGGCTCAAAGGCAAAAGCCTGGCCGAAGCCATGACCATCGACAATATGGACATCGTGGAAGAACTGGCCTTACCGCCGGTGAAAATCCACTGTTCCGTACTGGCCGAGGATGCGATCAAAGCCGCCATCAAGGACTACCAGGATAAGAACGGCATCACCGCCCAAGTACCGGCGCTGACCATTGCCCACTAAAAGCACGTTGCTCCAACCAACCTTTTAAGTGCTGAAAACAGGGGCAATTTTTGTTTATCAACCCGTTGATAAGCCATCATCAACCTTTATCAACCCTTATTATGATTTTCGTAGCCGATAGTGCCAAGCAGAAAATAACCGAGATCCGGCAGTCCAGTCAAATGGGCGGCGATTTCTTTGTCCGCGTCAGTGTGGTGTCCGGGGGCTGCTCCGGTTTGTCCTACAAGATGGATTTTGATAACCAGTCCCGGCCGACCGATCAGGTTTTTGAGCATAATGGCGTCAAGGTGGTCACCGACCTCAAGAGTTTTTTGTACCTATTTGATACCACCCTGGAGTTCTCCGGTGGACTGGATGGCAAAGGTTTTGCCTTCAACAACCCCAATGCCACCCGCACCTGCGGCTGCGGCGAGAGCTTTGCCGTGTAATTTTGGTGGGTGGTTGATAGGGGTTTATAAAGGTTTATGAGGGTTGATAATCAACATCCTGTATCGGCAGCATGTTCCCATTTGAGCCAGTAGATAATTTTTT
>JBKJKS010000487.1:0-3310 GCA_046597295.1 Saprospiraceae bacterium | reverse complement strand
GGAAGAATTGACCTTCTTCTTTGAAAAAAAGGCGCCGGCGCCGCTGAAACCGACGCCGGCGCCCATAGAGCAAGCACCGCTACCGATAGAACAGACGCCGCTTCCACCGGCGTATACGGCGCCTCCCCGGCCCTCCTTCGGTTATATTCCGCCGGCCAGGAAAAGCGGTACGGAAAAGACGCGCCGAAATACCATCATCCTGCTGCTGGCCTTGGCCGCCATCGCCCTGGTCACCTTTGTCGTTTCGATCCGGACTGCGGACGGAAGCGTAGATGCCGGGCAGGCGGCCTCCACCGACGGCAAAGCATCAGTGGAGGCCTACGAACGGGCGCATCCGATCGAATTTCTAGCTACTGCGGGTTCATTCGGTAAAATCCTGCCCGGTAAGAAGATGAACATTTACGGCACTATTACCAACCGGGCGACGGTAACGAATTTCAAAGACATCAACCTACAGGTCAGTTACTACTCAGCTGCCAGGCGGCTGATCAGTACAGATCATTTTGTATTCCGGGAACTGGTACCGGCACGCATCACAAAAACATTTACCTGGAAGCTCCGGCCGCCTGCCGGGACGGCCAATATCACCTGGGAAGCCAAGGGCGCCCGGGCGTATTGATTAGGTTCGGATGGGCAGTTAGATTGCGGTCAGCGGGCCGTTTATTTGGATTTGTTCGCTTTGAACTGTATCGTGCCCTCTACCGAATCGTCCATGGTCTTGCCGAGCATGGCGCCGACCGCCGTTTTAACGAAGGCCACCGCGTTGCCATGCTTGTTGTCCCAGTAATAGCCGTCGGTCGGGGTTACCTGAATGACCGTAATGCGGGGATCTTCCTTGCCCTCCGTGAACCAGGCTTTGAGCAGCGGTCCCCAGAACTCTTCGATTTTGGCTTTATCTTTGGAAATCGTGGCATCGCCGTAAATATTGAGAAAATCGGAATACTTGCTGCCCTGAAACAGCAGCTGGACGGCTGAATCTTTGGCAATTTCCGCATTTTTGTGGCTATCGGAGGCACTGAGGAACCAGAAATTGCCTTGGTCGTCTATTTTTTGCACCGACATCGGGCGGGTGGCAAATTGTTTGCCCGTCTTGATGCTGGTGCAGAAAAAGCAGGTATTGGCGCTTTCTCCCAGGTCCTGGATTTTCTCCACGGCGGCTTTGCCCAGCAGGTTTTCGCGGTTGTCTTCCGCCTGATTTTTATTGATGCTATCCATATAAATCGATTTTTAGTGCGGGCAATCCGGTAAAAAGTCATGCCAGTCAGCAGATCGGCTGACCGGTAAAAATCCCGGAGGCGGTAAGGCCCAGACGCTGATTGATGACCACGAAATGCCCGCCACTGTTTACTTTTGGCGCTTGCTCTACTTTGGTTAGCAACAAAAACCTTCCTTTTCACGCCACTATTTTCTGCGACAGCGATGAAGATCAAAGCGAAAACAACGACCGGCTACCTCAAATACGAACTGAAGACCTTTGAGAAACTGCCTGTCAAAATCTGGGATGATTCCGGTGAAGCCTCCCGGCATGTCGCGCGCTCCATTGCCCTGGCCATCCGGCAGAAGCAACAGGAAGGGGAAAACATCGTGCTCGGCCTGGCGACCGGCAGCACACCCATCCAGGTTTACGAAGAACTGGTGCGCATGCACAAAGAGGAAGGGCTGAGTTTTCAGAACGTCATCACCTTCAACCTCGACGAATACTACCCGCTGACCCGCGAAGCCCGCCAGAGCTACTGGCGGTTCATGCACGAGTATTTGTTCGATCACGTGGACATTCCACCCCAAAACATCCACATCCCCGACGGTACGCTGCCGATGGAAAAAGTCAGCGCTTTCTGCGACAGCTATGAAAAAATGATTGATCTCGCCGGCGGCATCGATATTCAGCTGCTGGGCATCGGGCGGACCGGGCACATTGGGTTCAATGAGCCCGGCACCTGGGAGTCGTCGCTGACCCACATGGTGCGCCTCGATCACCTGACCCGGCACGATGCCATCAAGGATTTTTTGAGCGAAGAAAACGTCCCCTACCGCGCTATCACCATGGGCGTGGGCAGTATTTTCAAAGCCCGTACGGTGTACCTGATGGCCTGGGGGCAGCACAAGGCGCATATCGTGCGCGAGGCCATCGAGGGCGACATCAGTACCACGGTACCCGCTTCCTTCCTGCAAAAGCATCCCAACGTCAAGGTGGTGCTCGACAAAGGAGCTGCCGAAGAACTGACCCGCATGAAATCGCCCTGGCTGGTGGGCGTGTGCAACTGGACCGACGACCTGATCTGCAAAGCCGTCGTTTGGCTGTCCCAAAAGACCGGCAAGCCCATCCTCAAGCTCACCGACATCGACTACAATGAGCATAGCTTGAGCGAACTGATCATCGAGCATGCTTCCTCCTACGACACCAACATTAAGATCTTTAACCACCTGCAGCATACCATTTCCGGCTGGCCGGGCGGCAAACCCAATGCGGATGATACCAATCGCCCCGAACGCGCCCTGCCCGCCAAAAAACGGGTCATCCTGTTCAGTCCCCATCCGGACGACGACGTTATTTCCATGGGCGGCACCTTCCTGCGCCTGGTCGAACAGCACCACGAGGTGCATGTGGCCTACCAGACCTCGGGCAACATAGCGGTGCACGACCATGACGCCTTACGCTACGCCGAATTCATGCGCGAATTCGCCGATCATCAGGGGCTGTTAAATGAAAAAGAAGCGCAGCGCTACCAGCAGATCATCCAATTCCTGCAGGAAAAGCAGTCGGGCGATCTCGATACGCCGGAGGTACGGACCATAAAGGGGCTGATCCGGCGCGGCGAAGCGCGCAGCGGCGCCCGCTACACCGGCCTGGATGACCAGCACATTCACTTTTTGGACATGCCTTTCTATGAAACCGGTAGCGCCCGCAAAAAGCCGCTTTCGGAAGCCGATATCCGCATCATCGTCGATCTGCTGGAGGAGGTCAAACCGCACCAGGTGTTTGCCGCCGGCGACCTGGCCGATCCGCACGGCACCCACCGCGTCTGCCTGGATGCCATTTTTGCGGCCTTTCAGCAACTGAAAGACCAGCCCTGGGTAAAGGACTGCTGGGTATGGATGTACCGGGGCGCCTGGCATGAATGGGCGGTACACGAAATAGAAATGGCCGTGCCCATCAGTCCCCAGCAACTGCGCAAGAAACGGCAGGCGATCTTCATGCACCAAAGCCAGAAAGACCGTCCGCCCTTTCCCGGGGATGACAAGCGCGGACGGTCTTTCTGGCTTTGGTGCATGAAGATCGCCTGCCGTTTCTTGCGCAGTTGCTGGGGAC
>JBKJKS010000374.1:0-8499 GCA_046597295.1 Saprospiraceae bacterium | reverse complement strand
CCTGCAGATCACCGAGCCGCTGGCCGAAATAGCCGACGATACCATGGTGCAGCTCATCAGCCCGATCGATTCGGTTACCGTGCAGTACGATAAGTTCAAACTGAGCTGGAATAAAGTGCCGAACGCTACCTACTACCTGGTGGACGTGTCCATTTCCAAAAGTTTTGCCCCCAAAATGGTGCTGGAAACGGTGTACGACGATACCACGCTCTATATCGACAAGCCTATTCCGAATAACCGCATCATGTACTGGCGGGTAAGGGCCTTCAGCGAATGGGATGTTTGCCAGACCGACGACAATGCCCAGTTGGGCGTGTTCAGGACGCGCAACCTGTCGTCGACCAACGAACTGGAGAACCTGCTGGTGGCAGACCTGACGCCCAATCCGGTTGCCGGCGGCGGATCGGCCACCCTGCTCATCATGAGTGAGGAAAGCGCTGATGCGCTGTTGCAGGTAACCGACATGGCTGGTCGCCTGTGCCAGCAGCGACCGGTGCGCCTGTATCCCGGCGAAAACAAGCTGGATATTTCCACCGATCACCTGCAGGCAGGTTTGTACACCATCATTCTACGCAACGAAAAAGGCGCAATCATCCGACGGCTGGCGGTCGCCGAATAAGCATGGGCGTTATTCAGCGGCAAAGCCTGAAGCATTCGGTGGTGAATTTCGTCGGGCTGGTGGTTGGCTCACTGAGCATGCTGCTGGTGTATCCGCATGCCCTGGAGGCCTATGGCTTGGTACAGTTTCTGCTGTGGGTGGCCGTCATCGGCTTGCCGGTGTATGCCTTGGGCGCCAACATCCTGGCCGTCCGTTTTTTTCCAAAATTTGTAGATGGTGCCACCGGCCACCACGGGTTTCTCCGCCTGCTGCTCCGCCTCTGCGTACTGGGCTGTCTGGGCAGCACCGTGGTGGCTGCGTTGGGCTGGGGCTGGATCTCCGACCTGCTGCGCCATAAAGAACTCACCGAAGGCAAGTCGCCGCTGCTGCGCCAGTACCTGTGGCTGGCCGTCCCGCTCAGCTTTTGCTACGTGTTCAGCAGTGTGCTCAACATTTATTCCGTCAATTTCAAACGGATCGTCGTCCCTTCGCTGCTGTTCGATTTTTCGCCAAAGATCATCTATCCCGCGCTGCTGTTCGCCTACTGGCAGGGCTGGATGACCTTGGCGGCAGTGCTGGGTGGCGTACTCCTCCACGGCTTTGCCGTGCTGGTGGGACTCGTTTTTTATCTCCGCCGGCTGGGTCATTGGCAGCTGCGGCCCGATCCGGCCTTTCTACACCCGGCTTTGCGGCGGGAGATGTGGCAGTTCGCCGGATTCGGTACGTTGACCGGGCTGGCCCTGCTGCTGGCTTCGCGGGTGGATGTACTGATGATCGGCACCCTGACTTCGCTCACGGCGGCCGGGGTGTACTCCATTGCCGTCAACCTGGCGGCGGTGATCGAGATTCCCACCCGGAGCCTGTACTCGGCCAGCATTTCATCGGTCGCCCGCTACCTGGCCGACGACAACCGGCCGGAGCTGGAGGATTTGTATAAACGCGTGTCGATCAACCTGCTGGTAGTGGGGCTGCTGCTGTTCGGGGCGCTGTGGATCTCGATCGACAGCCTGTATGCGGTGCTGCCCAACGGCGGGAAAGTAGCGGCCGGTAAGCAGGCGTTGCTGTTCCTGGGCCTGGCCAAGCTGGCCGACATGTGCACGGGCGTAAACAATTACATGATTTACTATTCGCGCTACTACCGGTATTCCCTGCTTTCCCTGACGGTGCTGGCGGCGGTGAATATCAGCCTCGGCTTCTGGCTGATTCCCAGAATTGGGCTGACGGGGGCCGCCCTGGCGACCTTTTTTTCCGTCGTCTGCTACAACCTGGTCAGCGTAGGCCTGGTGTGGCGCATGTTCCGGCTCCAGCCCTTTTCGATGCGCACGGCAAAAGCCGTGGGCCTGGCGCTGCTGGTTTTTGCGTCCATCTGGTGGCTGCCACCTACCGGCCACGCGTTCCTGGATATTTTCCTGCGTTCGGGGAGCTATGTCCTGCTGTTTGGGGCCCTGGCCCTTTGGGGGCGGCTGTCGCCCGATCTCAATGCGATGATTGCCAAGTGGCGGCGGTTATGAATTATGAATTATGAATTATGAATATTTAAATTTTTTATGTCTTGTTTATCAATTTTTTATATATACTTATTAATTATCATAAATCACTTCCATTACTCCTGCCCCAGTACTACCAGCAGCACGC
The DNA here is from genome assembly GCA_046597295.1 of Saprospiraceae bacterium. Taxonomy (GTDB): domain Bacteria; phylum Bacteroidota; class Bacteroidia; order Chitinophagales; family Saprospiraceae; genus M3007. The sequence goes on along the minus strand of JBKJKS010000374.1, from coordinate 6,266 downwards.
TTTGTTCCGGGCTGAGCACACGATCCACGCGTACGGTAATACCAGCCTGCACCTGCAAATCCTCGCCGAGCTTCATCTCCGGGCGGCGGCTTTCGATCACATCGCCCCAGGCTTTCAGCGGCGCTTGTTTAGGCGACAGCGCACTGAGGACCACCATCTGGCGGGCCGCTTCCTTCAGCCACATCGAGTCGGCCACCGCACTGCGGTCACCGGGCACGGTGAAGCGAAATTCCTGGCGGGTCTGGTCGCAGACTTCCTGGTGGATCTCCAGCAGGACCTTGCCGTCCAGCATAACACTTTCCAGCGACTGTGCTCCCTGTACCTCGAAATTGTAGGCCGTGATGTGGGGTAGCCCGGCGGCAAACACCGGCTCCGGTTTGTATTTGCAACGGTGGTCGATCTTGCAAGCCGATAGCAATATGGCGAGGCTGCACCAAGCGATAACCATGGATCTTATCATACGGTACTTTGTAAGCATGGAAGACGAGGGATTTGCAGTTCGTGTCGACTACCCGACTTTTAGCCGGGGAGGGCACTATTTTTGCACCGCCTCAAAACTACAGTGTTTGTGGCAACCCTTACGCTAATCCTTATCTTTCGCGTTTTACGCTCCCCCTGATGGCTACCCTGCTCCTGCATCATATTCAGACCCTCGTGCAAGTAGAAACGACGCAGCGCCGCAGCGTAGTGGCCGGGGCCGCCATGGCCCAATTGCCGGTGCTGCACGACGCTTTTCTCCTGCTGGAAGACCAGCACATTGCCGCGTTCGGGCCGATGGACCAATGCCCAGGTCAGGCTGATCAGCGCATCGATGCCAGCGGGCGGCTGGTGCTGCCCACCTGGTGCGACTCGCATAGCCATCTGGTGTTTGCGGCCAGCCGCGAGGCAGAATTCGTGGATCGCATCCGGGGGCTGGATTATGAGGAGATCGCCCGACGCGGCGGCGGTATTCTGAATTCTGCCCGCAAACTGCAAACCGCTACGGAGGAGGAACTGTACCAGGGCGCCTGGGGCCGTTTGCAGGAAGTGATCGGCTACGGCACCGGAGCCATCGAGATCAAAAGCGGTTACGGCCTGACGGTGGAGAGCAAAATCAAGATGCTGCGCGTCATCCAGCGGCTGCGGGCAGCCAGCCCCATTCCCATTCGCGCGACTTTTCTCGGCGCACACGCCGTACCCACGGAATACCAAGACCGGCGTAATGACTATATTGATTTGATTATCAACCAGATGTTGCCGATGGTCGCCGCCGAACAGCTGGCCGACTACTGCGACGTTTTTTGCGACCGCGGCTTTTTCACGGTCGCCGAAACCGACCGCATCCTGAAAGCCGGTTGGCGGCATGGTCTCAAGCCGAAGATCCACGCCAACGAACTGGACTACTCCGGCGGGGTGCAGGTCGGGGTAGCCAATAACGCTGTGTCGGTGGACCACCTGGAATACACCGGCGATGCGGAGATTGCTGCGCTGCAGGGTAGCCAGACCCTGCCCACCCTGCTTCCCTCCTGCGCATTTTTCCTGGGCATCCCCTACGCGCCGGCCCGCCGGATGATCGATGCGGGCCTGCCGGTGGCGCTGGCCTCCGATTACAACCCGGGCTCCACGCCTTCCGGGCGGATGCCATTCGTGCTGTCGCTGGCCTGCCTGAAAATGAAAATGCTGCCCGAAGAGGCGGTCAATGCCGCCACCTTAAACGGTGCGCGGGCCATGGAAATCGAGGCGGATTATGGCAGTATTGCGGTCGGTAAAGTGGCCAATGTGCTGGTCACCAGACCCGTACCCAGCCTGGCCTACCTGCCCTATGCTTTCGGCAGCGAGGTGGTGGAGCAGGTCATTTTACGGGGAAAAGTCTGGTCGCCGACCGGCGGCAATAAAAGAAGTTAAGGGCACGTTTTGGGGCGTCCAGCCGTAAAACCTGCCTGTTTCAAACATTTATTTTTGATTTGATATGTCACAACGGCCCGTTTGCCTACTTTTGCGGCCGTCTTTCGGGCAGGCAGTTTTTGTTTAATCCGCTTCCGCTATAGTTAAAACTGCCCGCTCGAAGCAACACCCCGGCGCAAGGCTGTATCTTCCTTCCATTCAATCCCGCTTCTGAACATATTATCCATCAACCATTGCTAAAATTTTACAAACGCATGTACAAAGTTCTAATCCCGTTGGTTGCTGTCCTGCTTGGTACAGCAACTTTGATGTACGCCCAGGTTCCCATTTCCGCTTCCGTTTCCCAATCGGCAAATGCCAATTTCACCAAACAAAAAGATGCCTCCGATCAAGCCTGTACCAACACCGCCGGTACGTTCGTGCTTGGGGCGGCCGGGGTGAACACGCAGTCGAACGACCTTACGCTCGACACCATTTTCCTCTGCTTCGGCGACTCCATTTTTATTAACCACAACGGCGATGCGACTTTCGCCGACGATCCCGTTCCGGCCACCGCTCCGGGTGTAGGCTACGCTTTCTACGACTGTGTGCCCAGTGTCGTGGGGATGACCCTGCAAAATGTCGTCGCCGACCCTTGCATTTTACTTTCTCCGGCGAATAACCTGCCCGTATTGGCGGTGGGCAATCCGGAAGGCGACATCTGGTTTTTCAACAGCGGTTTTCTGCAAACGACCTACAACAGCGGCCAACCCGTGCTGCTGCACTTTGCCCCGATCACGATTGACAGTTTTGGAGTGCCGCCTACTTATGAATCCATCCAGGTGGGCGCACCGCCTGGCCCCTGCGTAAATGTGAACACGGGCGTCGAATTCGAAGTGGTTTATCTCAACGCCATCAATGCCACCGGCATCGATCTGAATTTCGGCAATGACTGCCTCGGCAAATTCCGGATTCGCGGCGGATACCCGGAGTGGGAACCCACGGCCCTTTATACGATCGATATTTCGCTGGCCACCGACCCCAGCGTCAAGGCGCTGATCCATACTTCGGCCACCCAGTTCTTTCACAGTGCGGATATTGTGTTCTCGGTCAGCCAGCCCGGCCAGTACAACATCACGGTGGAAGACGGTAAGAGCTGCGGCTTCACCTTTCAGATGAACATGACCGGTTGTAATCCCGTTGACAACATCGTGCTTACGCTGCCCGAACTGGTCTCTCCCCCCGGCAGCATGATCTGCGTACCGCTCACGGTGGAAAATTTCAACCTGATCGTCAGCAATAGTTTTTCCCTGCAATGGGATCCGACGGTGCTACAGTACGCCAGCGTGCAAAATTATCCTTCGACAATTCAAATACCGCCGGGTGGTACCCTGAATGAACAGCTGATCAACCAGGGTCTGCTGGGGATCGTGGTCAATGATCAGCAGGGCGACGCATTCAGCGTGGCCAACGGCGGCACGTTATTCGAAGTCTGCTTCAACGTGATCGGCCAACTGGGCGACTGTAGCCAGCTGTCCATAACCAATTCGCCTACCCAGATCGGTATTGAAAACCAGCAGGGCGCCCTACAGGCGATCACGGCCGATACGGGCCAGGTCTGCGTCAACTTTACCCCCCTTACTTCTACGGTGGAAGTCATCGACTCCACCTGCCTGGGTACAGCAACGTTAAAGGTCACGGTGACCGGAGGCCAAGTGCCGTACGATGTTATTGTGGAATTCGTGAACGGTCCCACCGTATTTGGCAGCGTTACCACCAGCGGAGGCATGTATACGCTGCCCGGAATTGGCAACGGCACCTACATTATCCGCGTGATCGATGACAATGGCATCGGCCAGGAAATAATCGACACGATTGTGGTGAATCTGACGACGCTGGGCGTGGCCCTGGATCTGACCAATCTGCCGAGCTGTAACCTGGCGATGGACGGGCTGATCACGGCGAACGTGTTTGTCGGCAGTACCCCCGCACCCGATCCGTCCGCCTTTACGTACAATTGGTTACCCGCCAATATCAGCGAAAATTCACCTACGATCGATAGCCTGTCGGCCGGTCAGTATTTCGTTACGGTGACCGACGCCAATAATTGTTTCGCCGTGGCTTCCGGCACCCTGGGTCAACCGTCCGCCCTGGACGATCAAACCGTCTCGATCATCGATGCGGCTTGTACCGGCGTGGAAGACGGCTCCATCAGCCTGACCATTGAAGGCGGCACCCCCTTCCCGGGCAGTACGTACAATTTTCAGTGGGCCTATGCAGCGACCGATACGGGCACACCCGGCAATTTTTCCAACCTCGCGATGACCAATCCCGCCGTACTGACCCAACTGGCCGCCGGATGTTACTACGTCACCGTGACCGATGCCAACGGTTGTACACTGGTGCCATCGGCCCCTTACAAGGTCAAGAATATGCGCACCATCGAGATCGGCATTACCATGCAGACCCAGGTGACCTGCGCCGGTGCAGCCACCGGGTCGGTCAGCATCGACGTGACGGCGACACCGCCCTTTGCGAACCCCAACTTCTTTTTCATCTGGACGCCCATGCCGGCTGGCAGTACGGAGACCAGTACGGCGACGACTTCCATGCTTTCCGGTCTGCCGGCCGGTATTTACGGCGTGTTAGCGGCGGACAATTCCGGCTGTGGCGACACCGCCATTATCGTCATCACGGAACCCCCTCCATTCGTGCTGGATACGGCCGAACTGAAGAATCCGACTTGCACCAATGGCAACGACGGCCTCATCCGGGTAGCCGGGACGGGCGGCACGGGCCTGGGCAATCAGTTTACCTATACCTGGGATCCACCGGCTGCCAGCAACACCCAGCAACAGTCTAACCTCGTGCCCGGCACCTATAGCGTAACTGCCAGCGATGCCAACGGCTGTTCCGATTCGCTGACCTTTGTGCTGATGCTACCGCCACCGCCGGCGATCACGCAGGTGGATTCGGTGCCGGTAAAATGCGGCAGCGACGGTTGCCTGACCGTAACCGCCCCCACGGGCACCTCCTTCATCTGGCGGGATACTTCCGGCGCCACGATCGCGACGACTGCCCAAGTCTGCAACCTGGCGGGCGGCACTTACTCCGTGGAGGTCCGGGATGCCAATAACTGCGTCGCCCAGGACACCTTTACGCTGGGTGCGGTGCAAGGCCTCTACTTTTCGGATACGACCCTCACCCTGCCGGCCTGCTACGGCGACAGCAACGGGATCATCAGCGTAGGCGTCCTGGGCGGCACGGCGCCTTATGACTATTTGTGGACACCGACGGGCCAGATGACCAGTACCCTGATCCAGGCCAAGGCCGGATTATACGTCCTCTCCGTGACCGATGCCAACGACTGCGTGCTGGCCGATACCTTCGAGTTGCTCGACCCGCGGCGCATTCAGTTTGGACTGACGAATTATCTGGCCGCCACCTGCGCCGACAGCTGCAACGGTCGGGTAACCCTGGAGGTGTACTATTCTTTTGACGGCGCTATTCTGCCCGGCGACTTCAGCTTCCAGTGGGATGACGGTAGTACCGACTCCATCCGGACGACGCTATGCCCTGGCCTGCACCTGGTGACCATCACCGATGGCAACAACTGCTTCACCATCGGCGAAGTGCTCATGCAGGCGCCCGACACCATCACCGCTACGCTGACGACCGTGCCCGTGACCTGCTTCGGCGGCAGTGACGGGTCGGCGACCGTGGCGGCTGCGGGCGGCAATGGACAACCTTTCTCCTATGCGTGGGAAACCAACCCCACCACCCCGACGATCACCGGCCTGGCAGCCGGCGATTATGAGGTGACTGTGTCGGACAAAAATATGTGCAGAGCTGTATTTACAGCCATTGTAACCGAACCGGATGCCATTACCTTGACCCCGGTGATCGACACCGTAAAATGTTTTGGTGAAGATCAGGGTGCCATTACCATTACGGTTGCCGGCGGCAATCCGGGGGTGTTCACTTACATGTGGTCGAATGGCACCACCATGTTCGGCACGACCAATCCGATCGAGATGTTGTTTGCCGGAACTTACTCGGTCACCGTCACCGACATGGAAGGCTGTACCGGGGTGCTGACGAACATCAATTTGTTAAATCCACCGCCGGTACAGGGCAGTTACGTGCCACTGGAACCCCTGGTCTGCAACGGCGACGAAACATTGCTGCTTATTGACGCCATAACCGGTGGCTCGGGAGGTCCTTACCAGTACAGCCTGGATTTTGGCGTAGTACTCAATCCCAACTTCCCGATCAATGTGGGCGGGGGTGAGCACTTCATTACCTATTTCGACAACAAGGATTGCAGTTTCACCGACACGATCAATATCAACGAACCGGAACCCATTGTCGTGACCTTCGATCCCGCGACCGTCGAGATCGAA
>JBKJKS010000348.1:0-2985 GCA_046597295.1 Saprospiraceae bacterium | reverse complement strand
GGTATCGGTTTTCGACCTGTGTACCGCTGTACAAAACAGTGTTGTGCTGCAGGATACGGCCTTGTTAGTGTATACAGGTGGTGGCCCGATCAGCACCTCACCAGTGGACACGGTGGTGCTACAGTGGATAGCGCCCAATAGTCCGGCGGTTGGCAGCGCTACGCTCACCATATTTCTCGACAATGCCGATTCGGAAGTGAACTCCGAGCGTTTTACCATTCTGGGAGAAGACAATCAATCCCTGGGGCTGACGACGGTCACGCCTACGCAATGTGGATCCAGTACTACCACCGTCCCTATTCTGCCCAATAAGCTGAATGCCTGGCTGGCCGACGGGCAACTCCTGCTGCGACTGGCGCCCAATGGTACGGGGGGCAATGCCGCCAATGCCATTTGCCCCGGCGGACGGGTGCGGGCCACGCTCAGCTATTCCGCAGCTGTCCCCCAGGTACCCGTGACGTTGACTTACAAACTGGATAACAACCCGCCCGCCAGCTATCCACCGGCAGCGCCGCAATTTGTCAGTACCGGCACCCATACCGTCGTATACACGGCCACCGACTGCGCGGGCAACGCCAGCAGCAAGACCCTGACGTTTACCGTGCAGGATGAGGAACCGCCGGTGATTACCCCGCCGGCGCCGGTCACCGCTTATGTCGGTCAGAATAATTGCCTGGCTACGGTGACGCTGCCTTTTCCCACCATTACCGATAACTGTACCGTATCGGGCAGCCGGAACCACGCCACCGCAGTGGTCAACGTCGCTTTTCAAAATGACCCCAATGCGGGCGATATTCCGAAAATCACCAGTCTGAACCTGAACGGACTGATCCCAAATGCCGTGGGTACGGGCCGGTTGACCATCCGGTACAAGGGTGACAATGCGCAAAACGGCGAGTTTTTTAACATTTTAGATGAAAACAACGTTGGTCTGGGCAGCACTACTTTGGGCCCCGCCGCCGGTCAGTGCAGCCAGTTCCACGAGTCTACGTTCAATATTACCGCTAATCAAATCAATAGCTGGGCGGGTACGAATGGCATTACGACTTTTAAAGCGGTGGCGAACAACAGTGTACCGACCTACAATGACTTTATCAGCCCATGCGGCCCGTTACTGGCGAACATGACCGACGGCATCAGCCAGATCCAGGCTTTACTGGCGTATAATTATGCGCACATTGACTACGAAATCATCAAAGGGGGAGTACCCGTCAAAAGCGATACGCTAAAGGGCAATCTGACCACGGTGACGCTGCCGCCCGGTGTGTACACCGTGAAGTACCGCGTGACCGACAACAGCGGCCTGGAAGGCATGACGACCTACCTGCTCACCGTGCGCGACACCGTGAAACCGCAGGCATTTTGCCAATCCAGGACCATCCAGACTGACCCTTCCGGGGTGCAGCCCTATACGCTGATGCCGTCGGAAATCAACAACAACAGCGTGGACAACTGCTCCGGCACCAACCTGACTTTCGCCGTGTCGCCCAACACCTTCGACTGTACGCAGGCCCCGAATAACTTCCCGGTGACGCTGACCGTGACCGATACGGCGGGGAACTCTTCCACCTGCACGGCGCTGGTAAAAGTGGAAACCATCGTGTTGCACCCTACTTATTCGCCCGTTTGCGAGGGTGGGAAACTAAGCCTCTTTACCGACCCTTCCATTGCCCCGGGCAACAGCATTTACACCTTTATGTGGACGGGGCCAAACGGGTTTGTCTCCAATCTGCAGGACCCGATGATCCCGGTCGCGGCCAACCAGAACGAAGGCACCTACGTGGTGAAGATAACCGGCCTCACCGGTTGTACGGCGACCGGCAGCGTCATTGTCGACTTACTGAACCTGCCGACCGTACCGGTATTGATCGTCACGCCCCCACCGTATTGCCAGGGCAGTAATATCGTCTTGAGCACGCCCAGTTATAGCGGCCAAAACGTCAATTACCTGTGGTATGAAGGCAATCAAGCCGCGTCTTTGCTTTTAGCGGTCACCCTGGCTTCCAACTACACCATAGTAACCCCGACGATCGGCCAGCACCAGTATTTCGTACGGGTGAGCGGCAACGGCTGCACCTCCGTCAGTTCGGATATCAAAAGCATTCAGGTATTTCCCAAGCCGGTAGCCACGGTGGAGGCGCCCACGATCGTCGTTTGCACCGGCCAAACCATCAGCCTGGGCACACCCGTCATTGGTAACGGCCTGACCTACTCCTGGACGGGGCCCTGCGGATTCGTGAGCACACTGCAATATCCGACCATCCCGAATGCGACTGCCTGTAACGCCGGTCAGTATATGCTGGTGATTTCCAGCAAAGGCTGCGCTTCGGAGCCGGCTTTCGTACTGGTGACGGTCAAAAGCAAGCCTGCCCGACCCGTGATCGTTGGTAATAACAAGGTCTGCGAGGGTGCTGTCGTCACGTTGACGAGTGGCAACTATACCGGGACCATTCAGTATATCTGGACGTCGCCGCAGCTGGATACCGTAACCACCATTAATTCGCTGACCCTGCCGAACGTGCTGGTTGCCGACTCGGGCAACTGGGTATTGACCGTCGAGTCGGCCGGCTGCCTGTCGGATCCTTCCGAGCCGTTTCTGGTGCAGGTGCAGGCCTATCCCGACGTCACGGCGGCGGCGGCGAACAACCCGCTCTGCAACGGGCAGCCGCTGCAACTGCTCGCCACGGGCAGTACCGACAGCCTGGCCTGGTGCTGGACCGGACCGAACGGGTTTGTGCGCTACGAGAAAAATCCATTGCTCACACCGGGCGTGGCGGGGCAATACAAAGTGGTGGGCAAAACAAGTTTCGGTTGTGCCGATTCCGCCTTTGTAACCGTGGTCATTGCACCCGCGCCGATGATCGACACCGTGACCAATACGGCCCCGGTCTGCGCTTCCTGCAACTCGAATGCGACCCTTCAGGCAATTATTCAACCCATCTACGGACCCCTGACTTATATGTGGACGGGGCCGGGCGGCTTTAC
>JBKJKS010000277.1:0-5322 GCA_046597295.1 Saprospiraceae bacterium | reverse complement strand
ATGACCTCTCCGAGGTCGAAAACCAGGACTTTAACCCATTATTCGCACTAATTACAAAGGGCAACCATTCGCAAAATGCTGCCTTTTGCTTTTTTGCCCTTTGCCTTTTGCCTTTTGCCCTTTTCATAAACGGCCGCCATATCAGCTATGAAATACGCCATTTTTCTCCTTCTTCTCGCTGCCCTCCACAGCGGATGCGGCTCCGTCAACCCCGGTCAGGCCTTCGATCCACGCACAACACCGCCGCCAACTGGCTATGACCGCCTGGAAAACTGGGCGGCTCATCCCGATAAAAAAGATCCGGCCGACCGGACGCCGGCCGGGTTGCGCGACGAACAGGCCACCGCCGGGGTGGACGTCTTTTTTATTCATCCCACCACTTACCTGGGTACCCGGGGCGGCGAGAACAACTGGAATGCCGCCCTGAACGATACCAAGTTAAATGCGGACACCGACAGTTCCACCATCCTGTTCCAGGCCTCCATTTTCAACGGGGCGGGCCGGGTATTTGCGCCGCGCTACCGCCAAGCCCATATTGACGCATTTCACAGCGATGATGAGGTCTCCAACCGCCAGGCACTCGATACGGCCTACGCCGACGTGCAGGCGGCTTTCCAATACTATCTGAAAAACTGGAACCGGGGCCGGCCGTTTATCATTGCCGCCCATAGCCAGGGCGCGGTACATGCCAAGACGCTGCTGCGCAAGGTGGTGGAAAACAAACCAGTCCAACAGAAATTAGTGGCCGCCTACATCGTCGGCTGGCGGGTGGAGCGTGACTTTTTCAAAAATCTGCCTGCCTGTACGACCCCCGAGCAGACGGGTTGCTACTGCTCCTGGCGTACCTGGAAAAAAAACTACGGCCGCCGCAAGGCCGACGAGCCGAATTCGGTCTGTACCAACCCCCTCACCTGGACGATCACCGAAGGGCAGTACGCGCCCAAGTCGGCCAACCGGGGCGGCGTACTGCGGCCCTTTGGCGTGCTGCGCCCCGGCATTACCGATGCCGAAGTTTGGCGGGGTTATTTGCTGGCGGATAAGCCGAAGTTCCCCGGCAGCATCCTTTTCGTCCGCCGGAACTACCACATCGCCGACTTCAATTTGTACTACCTGAACGTGCGGGAAAATGCGCAGGTCCGGTCGGCCGCTTTTTTTAAAAATTAAAAGTAAAATCGCCCCGGTCGAACCTCATTCCCGGTCCATCCGGCGTTCTTTGGCCGCATCCACGTTTTTTTGGGTATTCTGACTACCTTTGCGCGCCCGCAGCGGAAATTTATCGCATTTGAACAGCCGACACCGGCTGTTTTGGCCAACTCCCCTGCGACGACCGTTTGTCAATCTGCACCATGCGCGTTATTGCCCTCCTGTTCTTCCCCGCTTGCTTACTGCTCTGGTGCTGTACGGCTCAGCCTTCCGCAAAGGCCGATGATCTGCTGTTGGCCCAGGTGTACAATAAAAATCTGTACGCCTCCGAGCTGGATGACGTGGTGCCAGAAGGGACCAATTCCACCGATAGTACCTTGCTGGTGAGTGCTTTCGTGCAGCGCTGGGTCCGCGACCAACTGCTGATGTACGAAGCCGAGCGCAACATCCCGAAAGACCTGAATATTGATGAACTGGTCCGCGACTACCGGGCAAGCCTGGTACGTTTTAACTTTGAAGAACAAATTATTGCGGAAAAACTCGACAGTACGGTATCCGAAGCGGAGCTGCGCGCCTTCTACGAAAAAAATAAGGATCAGTTTCAGCTGGAAAGCACCATTCTCCAATGCCTTTTACTGAAACTGCCTCCTAAAGCTCCCCAATCGGAGATCAATAAACTGTGGTACAGCCGCAACCCTGCCGACGAACCCAAACTGGCCACTTATGCCAAGCAATGGGCAGCCATGTCCATGCTTAACCGGGAAAAGTGGTATAAACTCGGCGACATAGCTGCGCTTTTGCCCAAAGGCACGTTAACCTCCGAAAACGTCAGCTCGCGGCGCGAAGGCACACTCAGCGACGGCGATTACCGATACTACTACCGGGTGCTGGAGGCCTTGCAGGGAAAAACCACGGCGCCTTTTGATTACGTGCGGGAGCAAGCCTCCAAAATCATTTTGCATAAACGCAAACAGGAACTGCTCGAACGCTGGAAAGAGAACCTCTACCAGAAGGAGCTGCGGCGACAGAATATCAAGATCGTTCAATAAACTTACCAGCGCTTAGCCATGAAAAATGTAGTCCATATCATTCCCGGTCTGCTCCTGTCCGTTCTGCTGTCCGCGCAGAGCGACAAGGCCGTCATTGACCGGGTCGTCGCTACCGTCGGTGGCGAGATCATCCTGCTGAGCGAAGTACAGGAGCAGTTTGCCTACGCCAAGCAACAACAGGCCACCCTGCCGGACGAGTACCGCTGCATCGTCCTCCAGAACCTGGTGGTGCAAAAAATGCTGGTCAATCAAGCAAAGCTCGACTCCATTTCCGTCAAAGACGAAGAAGTGGAAACCCAGCTCGCTGCCCGGGTGGATCGGCTGATGCTCTACTTCAATCAGGATGAGAAAGCCCTGTCGGAATATTACGGCCAGAGTATAAGTGACATCAAGGACCAGATGCGCGGCGACATGCGTAACCAGCTGCTGGCGGAACGGATGCAGGCCGATGTAACCGGCAAGGCCACTATTACCCCCGCCGAGGTGCAGGCGTTCTTCAAAAAAATCCCGGCGGATTCGTTGCCCTACTTCAATGCCGAGGTCGAGATCCGCGAAATCGTGGTCAAGCCAAAAGTGAACGCGGTGGAAAAAGAACGCGCCAGAACGGTGGCCGAAGACCTGCGCAAGCGGATCGTGGAGGGCGGTGAGGACTTTGCCACCCTGGCCAAAAAATACAGTGCCGACGTCGGCAGTGGCGCCAGCGGCGGCGACCTCGGCTGGCAAAAGCGTGGCACCTTTGTGCCCGAATTCGAAGCCATGGTGTATAAGCTGGAAAAAAATCAGGTCAGCCCGCTGGTGGAAACCGAGTTCGGCTTTCACGTGATCCAACTGCTGGAACGTCGCGGCAACCTCATCCACAGCCGCCATATCCTCATCAAGCCGGAAATAACGGCGGCTGATCTGGCGCTGGCCAAAGGCCAACTGGATTCGGTACGCCAACTGATCATCGATAAGCGAACCACCTTCACCGAGGCGGTCAAAAAATTCGGCGATAAAGGCCAGCAGAGCTTCAACAACGACGGCCGCATGGCCAACCCGCGTTCGGGCAACACCTTTTTCGAAGTAGCCGATCTGGACACCGATATTTTCTTCTCGATCGATGGCCTGCAACCCGGCGACGTGACCAAACCCTTCGAATTCAAAACCGAGGATGGCAGCCAGCTGTATCGGATCGTGTTGCTCCAGAGCCGCAGCAAGCCGCATAAAGCCGATCTGAAGCAGGACTACGGCAAAATACAGACGGCGGCACTCGAGCAGCGCAAAACGGAACTGACCGAAAAATGGGTACTGGAGAAACTACGCACGACTTACCTGTCCGTCGGCGCCATGTTCGCCACCTGCCCCAATTTGCAACAGCTGTTGCAGGAGCAGGCGACAGCGACCAATGATAAATGATTTTAAACCGTGCGGCCAGCAAGACAGCCTGCTCTGCCGGCGCAAATCCTGCCCATGAATCTGCCCCAACGCCTAATACTCAACTGACGCAAAAATGAAAGTACACATTCTCGGCCTCTTGCTGCTCTTTTCCGGCCCATTGGCCGTTTCGGGTCAAACCCCGGATACCCTCCTGCCCACCGTGGCTTACGACGTGCCGAAAGATTACGAGATCGGGGGCATTCGGGTGAGTGGCGCGCAGTTCGCCGATCCCGGTGCGCTCATTTCCCTCACCGGCTTCCGCGTGGGCGATAAAATCCGCATTCCCGGCAGCCAGTTTGCCAAAGCCGTACAGACGCTCTGGAATTTGCACCTCTTCACCGACGTGCAGATCAATCAGGAGCGCAAAGTCGGCGAGGTGGTGTTCCTGGAGATCGCCGTGCAGGAACTGCCGCGCTATTCGCGCCACTCCTTTATCGGGGTGAAAAAAAACCAGCACGAAGACCTCAATGGCATTGTCAATAAATTTATTCAGAAAGGCGCCATCCTCACCGACAACGTGCGGGCCTCGCTGGTCTACGCCCTGGAAAACCACTATGTCGAGAAAGGATATTTGAATGCCCGGGTGCAAATCAAAACCTATCCCGACGAAAAGACGCTGAATGCGGTTCGGCTGGAGTTTCTGATTGACCAGCGCAAGAAGGTCCAGATCCAGGAGATCCAGTTTTACGGCAACACGCAGGTGAAGGCGAAGACGCTGCGCAAAAAAATGAAGGGTACCCACGTCAAGCGCAAGTTGTTCAAAAAATCGAAACTGGTGCGCAAGACCTACGAGGAAGATAAGCGCAACATCGAAGCTTACTACAACACCATTGGCTATCGCGATGCCCGCATCGTGCGCGACAGCGTCTGGCGGAACGATAAGGGCGCGCTGATGGTCGATATCTATCTCAATGAAGGGCGGCGCTACTACTTCCGCCACCTGGCCTGGAAGGGCAATACCATCTATGAAACCAAGTTCCTCGACCAGGTACTGGGCATCAAAAGAGGCGATGTATACAACCAGGAACTGCTGGACACCCGGCTGTCTTTCAGCCAGGACGGACGCGATATTTCTTCGCTTTACCTGGACAATGGCTACCTGTTCTTTCGCGTAGACCCGGTGGAGACGTCCATCGACGGCGACTCCATCGACCTCGAACTCCGCATTTATGAAGGCCCACAGGCCACCATTGATCGGGTGGTGATCCGGGGCAATGACCGTACCCACGAACACGTCATCCGCCGGGAGCTGTTCACCCGCCCGGGCGATAAGTTCAGCCGGGCCGATATCATCCGTTCACAGCGCGAAATCGTCAACCTCGGCTACTTCAACCAGGAAAACCTGGGCATCAACACGCCGGTCAACCCCGAGCGCGGCACGGTGGATATTGAGTACACCGTGGAAGAGAAGCCCTCCGACCAGCTCGAGCTGTCGGCCGGCTACCAACCCGCTACCGCTTTCAGCCGGGGTGGCGTGATCGGTACCCTGGGGGTGACCTTCAACAACTTTTCGGTACGCAACATCGCCCACCGGGAGAGCTGGAACCCACTGCCGCAGGGCGACGGCCAGCGCTTCAGCGTGCGTGGGCAGACCTCCGGCGACCGCTACCAGTCGTACAACGCGTCCTTTACCGAACCCTGGCTGGGCGGTAAAAAACCCAACTCCCTGACCTTGGCCGGCTTTTACAACCGCAACGCGAATGGCTTTCTAGGC
>JBKJKS010000147.1:0-5816 GCA_046597295.1 Saprospiraceae bacterium | reverse complement strand
CTGGGGGGGGTACCGATCATTTTTTCAAAAAAAACATCAGCACGTGTCACCTGCCGTGCAGGTGTCAAATAAACGGGGGTACGGGTTGAAGCGCGGGGACAGTCCCCATCACCCGCTCCTGGCAAAATACATTCCCAATCCGACGGTCAGTTTATCTTTTCACCCAATAAAATTTCAAGCCATGCGAAACAAAACTGATTTTCTCCTCTTTTTCTGCCTGCTGTTGGCCGCGACCTTGTCGGCTCAGATGAAAAACAGTGGCGTGCAAATCCGCATCAGTGCGGGCACCTATTTCGTTTTGAACGATAATTTTGCCAACCTGTCGGGCGGTAAGTTGGATAACAACGGGCATTTCCAGTGCCGCAGCCTGAGTAACAATTCCGGTGCGACGCTTACCGGTGCCGGCAGGTACACCGTCAAGAAAAACTGGACGAACGCCGGGGCATTTTCGGGCAGTTCGACGGTGGTGTTCAGCCTCTCCGAAACGGCCAGTATCACGCCGGGCGGCGTCGCCTTTTATAAGGTGGAACTCAAGAAAACGGGCAGCGGCGTCAACGTGAACCTCCTCGGCTCGATGCAGGTCAACAGTAATCTGAAATTCGCCGGTACCGGCAATCACCTCCAGCTCGGCAATTACAACCTGACCCTTGGCACTGCGGCCACCATTACTGCGGCCTCCAGCACCCAGTACGTAATCACCAACGCGAGCGGTAAACTGCTGAAAGTCAACGCCGGCGCCGCAGCCTTCCTTTTCCCGGTGGGCTACGATGCGGCTACCTATAACCCGTTGACCATCGCGCACTCCGCCACGACCACGGTCTCCGGTGTCCGCTGTCTGGCCAGCCCCCTCTCGGGCGGCGGTACCGGTACCGGTTTACCCTTCCACGTCGTGAATGCTTCCTGGGAAGTCAGCCAGGTTTCGTCAGGCCTCCCGTCGCTGACCCTGACGGCACAGTGGGCATCTACCGACGAGCTGCTGGCCTTTAACCGCAATTCCTGCGCCATCCGTCGCTTCAACGGCACGGCCTGGGACAGCAGCCCATTCGGTGCGGCCACCGGTCCGGTCACCGGCCCTTACAGCCGCAGTCGAAGCGGTATCAACGCCGTCGGGTACTTTGCCGTGCTCGACGACCTCGCGGCATTCGGCGGAAACGAAGACCGCGCGACGGCATCCACCACGCCACTATCCGCCGCCGATCTGCCGGCGCAAGAAAGCCTGCAACTTTTCCCCAACCCGGCGACCGACTATCTGCACCTTCAGCGCAGTGGCCAAGGCACGGCACAGGCCCGTATCCTTGATGTGCAGGGGAAAGTGATGCTGGAAGAAGTCCTGACCGAGCCGCTTAGCCGTCTGGACGTAGCGACGCTCCCCGCCGGCGCTTACTTTGTGGAAGTGCTGTCGGCAACGCAACCGCGACAGGTCAAAAAATTCCTGAAACTAGGCTTTTAGCCAGCCGATTTTTTTCAAGCATCGAACTCCTGCCGCATGACTTCCGGTTCCTTGCAAGAGGAACCCGGCCCAGGAGGGTTTTTCTCACCGTTAAAATTTTCCAACAATGAAAGCGCACCATTTCTTCTGCCGCCGGTATCTGCAAACCCGGCAAATCGGGTCCCTGGCCCTCTTCACCGGCCTCACGCTTATCTGCACGCTTTTCACTGCGCCCTGCTTCCGGCTTCAGGCCCAGGCGGTGATCAGCACTTCCGCTTCGGCCGCCCCCAATCCCAGTGCCATGCTCGACATTCAATCAACGGCCAAAGGCTTGCTCATCCCGCGCATGACTACTGCTCAGCGTATAGCCATCGCCACGCCCGCCAGGGGTTTGCTGGTATTCGATACCAGTCTGGGTAAATTTTTCTTCTGCAACAGCGCTGTAGCTCCGTACGTGTGGGTGGAAGTTGGCAGCGCGGGCGCCCCGTTATGGACGGCCACTGGCGCAAACGTGTACAATACAGATACGGGAAGAGTCGGCATCGGCGTGACCGCCCCCGCCGCTAAACTGGACGTTCTGGGCGGCCAATGGAACTTGCTGACTACGGAAGGTGATTTCCGCATCGGAAAAGGAGACTTTCGCCTCAAAATAGGGGTCGCTACGGAAGGCAGCGGAGCGGGCGACAGTTACATCCTCGCGCAGGGTGGCATGGAGCGGCGGCTGTTTTTGGGAAGTGGAACCGCTACCCAAACCCTGACTATTCGGAATGGCCGCATCGGTATCAATACAGAAGCACCGTCGGCGCCCCTGCATGTCGAGGGCAGCGTGTCCCTCGCGGCGAGCTCCTACGCCTATTATCGAAAAAATGCCACGTCTTGTACGACAAGCACTGGTGTTGCCTGCTTAAACACCGCCGGCGACCCACCCCCGACCAACGTCAGCATTTATGCATCCAATGTCATCCGGGCATTCGAATTCAATGCCTTCTCTGACGCCCGGATCAAGCGTGTCGCCGGTCCCTCCGACCCCATCAACGATCTCGCTACCCTTAACTGCCTGCGCGTCACGGACTACCGGCACATCGATGTGGTGGGAAAAGGAGCCGCGATTAAAAAAGGCTTCATCGCTCAGGAAGTGGAGCAGGTGTTCCCCGAAGCCGTCAGCCTCAACCGGGATTTCGTACCCGATTGCTACCGGATGGCCGGCGCCGTCCGCTTCGACTCCGCCGTCCGCAGCCTGACGCTGACCCTCGATGCCCCCTGCACTTTTGTGCCCGGCGACCACGTAAGACTCATCGGCAGCCGCCCCCATGAACTGACCGTGACCGCCGTCGCTGGAAACGCCTTTACGGTCAGTGACTGGCCGGAACCGGAAGCCCTGCAGGTTTTTGTGTTCGGCAAACAAGTGGACGATTTCCGGACAGTGGACTACGACCGGATTTTTACGCTGGGCATCAGCGCCATGCAGGAATTGACCAGGGAAAACGGAGCTCGGAAAGCGGAAAATGACGCTTTGAAAACGCGATTGGAGCAGTTTGATTCCGAAAACACCATCCTGCGAGCCGATGTGGAGACCCTTAAAAGCGTCGTGTTCGGGATGGCAAAAAAATGATGGGCTGATGGGAACATCTACTACAGGGAGGCGGTGACTGCCAGTCGCCGCCTCCCTTGTCAAAATTACCGCTGGATCAGGACCTGCTTTTGCGCCGTCTTGCCGCCACCGCGTACGGTAAGGAAATACAACCCGTCCGGCAGGCTGGAGGCATCGAGGCGCGTTTCTTCGCCGGCCTGCACCGTGCCGGTCCAGCTCAGCAGCAAACTACCCAAGGTGGAATGCAGCGAGGATTCCAGGTCGCCGGAGAACGCATCGGGCAGCAGTACTGTCAGCGGGGTTGGGCGCCAGGAGAATACCCTGGTATAGCAATTGCCAGAAAAACCGGCACAACGGACCAATGGGATTAGGCCAACAACGCCAGGCGCTTGCGCCACATCCAAAAGAGGAGGGCAAAAACGCCCATCTGGATGACCACTTCACCCGGCAGTAAACGCTGCAACAGACCATTGACCAAAAGCATGGTCGCCGTGTGTCCGGCCAGGTCCAGGCGTTTGGGTAAAAGCAGGCCGATAGACAGTGCAGCGCCATGCAGGACCAGCATCGCCGGCATCCAGCTGCCAGCGGGGGTCAGCAACACCGTCGCCAGCAGGGCCAGCGCAATGTACAGCCAACGGTAAAACCGGTTGACGTCCGGAGCGCAATCGAAGCCGGCCGCCGGGGAGGTACTGCCGGCAATGATGCGCCGATTAAAGGTGATGATCTGGTAAAGGGTATACAGGGCAGTCCGGAAAGCACGCTGGCGGAAGAGCAGCCGACACCAGGGAAAGCGCTGGCCGAGGAGGAAAAACAGGGCATCCAGACCGTACAGCGTTTCGCCGGTTACCAGGTCGTAGAGTGGAATTTCGTGGCGGGCACGGTCGAGATCAAGGCCTTGCAGCAGGTGGGGTGGGGCATCGGCGAATCCCGTACGCTGTTTCAACCAGCCCAGCCGGACAAATCCGGCCGTATAGGCGCAACACATTGGGCAGACATCGTCGTAGATGATCACTTTATTTTCAAGCGCGGACATGAGAGCGAACGTTTATGTCCACAAAGTTATAGGGTAGTTTCTGAATTTTCAAAAATTATTGAAAATAAAATCAAATAACGGTCAGCGCCTCATTTTGAGTGAGACGCTGACTGTACGCCACGACGGCCGGCTACTCCAGCCGAAACCTCACCGGCAGCGTGAAGCGCACTTTGACCGCATGCCCATTCGCCTCGCCCGGCGACCACCGGGGCATTAAAGCGAGCACCCGCAGGGCTTCCTTGCCGCAGCCGCCGCCAATGTCTTTCAGGATTTG
Source organism: Saprospiraceae bacterium (assembly GCA_046597295.1). Lineage (GTDB taxonomy): Bacteria > Bacteroidota > Bacteroidia > Chitinophagales > Saprospiraceae > M3007. Next base: position 1,489 of record JBKJKS010000147.1, on the reverse strand, counting down.
AGCGTCGCTGACGCTGCCGTCCTTGTTGATCACGAAGGTCAGGGCGACATTACCGGCAATACCGTTTTCACGGGCCATGCTTGGATATTTAATATTCTCCGCCAGAAATCGCAGCAGATCGCGCTCGCCACCCGGGAAAGTCGGCGGTTTCTGTACGCCGACCATATCGTAGGTGTCATTGTCCTCGGCGGGTGGAATCTCTTCTACGTAATCCAGTTCCGGAGGGGCAGCCCCGAGGGTCGGGGCCGCGTCCTGATCGCCTTCCCGGGTGGTGCTGCCAACTTCTGCGGCGGCAATGATGATTTCGTCGACGGCCTTCTGCGGCGCATCTTCCGGTGCATCCTCGTCGCGCAGCACCAGCGGCGGTACGTAGGCGATGGTGGCGGGGACCGGCGGCGGCGGCGTTTCAATGACCGGCGGTGGCGGTGACACCACCTCGATGACCGGCGGCAAACCGGTTTCGTATACCGTGGATTTTTCTTCTGCCGGCATGGCCGCCGATAGAGCGGTGATCAGGTGGGGCAGGGTAACAAAAAAACCAATCAGCAGCATCCCCCAGCCGAGGGCGCGGCGCATGGTGCGCGGGTATTCGCGGCGGAGCGGATAAGCGCCGTAAGCGCGGTTGCGGTTGGCAAAAATAATGTCCAGCGCGTCGCGGGGCGACACGAGATCGGGCGTGTTCATGTTTGTAGAATTTAAGGTTGAACGGACTTGCGATTGGCCAACGCGTTTAATAATAAGATGCTGGTAGTCAGCGGCTTGGCGGGTGATAACACCCAATTTTTAAAAATATTTTTTTCCACCTGCTGCTCTGCCAGACCATAAAAAAAGCGGTGCTGACCACCAGGCCAGCACCGCTTTTTAATAATTTGGGAGCATAGCCAAACAGGCCACACCAAACGGGTTACTCGAGTTTAAAGCGCACCGGCAAAGTAAAGCGCACTTTGACGGGATTACCATTGGCCTCGCCGGGATTCCAGCGCGGCATGGAGTTCACCACCCGCACGGCCTCTTTACCGCAACCACCGCCAATATCGCGCAGAATGGTCACGTCGCTCACGCTGCCGTTCTTGTTGACCACGAAGGTCAGCGCCACGTTGCCCTGAATGTTGTTTTCACGGGCCAGCGGTGGGTACTTGATGTTCTCGGCCAGGAACTTCAGCAGTTCCTTTTCGCCACCGGGAAAACTCGGCGGTTTCTGAATGTCGAACATTTCGTAGGTCTTGTCTTCCACCACGGGCGGTGGGGCTTCCACCACTTTCAGCTCCGAGGGGTTTTCCTCGATGGTCGGCGCAGCATCGTCATTGCCCTGCTTGTCTTCTGTGCCGATGTCTTCTTTCTTCTCCACCAGTTCTTCCACGGCCGGCGGCTTTTCTTCCTGCACCTCTTCATCTTTCTTGATGATCGGCGGCACGAACTTCACCGTCGAACGGGTCGGCGGTGGCGGGGTCGGTGGCGGCGGCGGTGGCGGCGGGGGCGGGTTATTGGG